>JALUUN010000174.1 GCA_027021325.1 Planctomycetota bacterium | reverse complement strand
AGCGCGCCCGCGAGGTCCTGGAGATCGCCTCCGCCGGCATGGAGCGGGCGCTGCGCCGCGTCAGCCTCGCCCGCGGCCGCGACCCGCGCGGTCTGGTCCTCTACGCCTTCGGCGGCGCCGGCGGCCTGCACGCGGCCTGGCTGGCCGAGCGCATGGGCATGCCCCGGGTGGTCCTGCCGCCGCACCCGGGGGCCTTCAGCGCCCTGGGGCTCCTCGCGGCGCCGCCGCGGCGCGTGCGCGTCCGGGGTCTGGCGCGGCCCCTTCCCCCGGCCACCGAGCGCGAAGGACTGTGGGCACCCCTGATCGAGGCCGCCCGCGCCGGGCTGGAGGCCGAGGGCATCCCGGCCGCGGAGATCCAGGTGCGCCGCCTCTGCGAGCTCCAGGGCCGGGGCCAGGCCGGGCGCATCGCCCTCGAGGAAGGGCCGGACCTGGAGGAGCGCTTCCACGCCGAACACGAGCGGCGTTTCGGCTACGCCCGCCGGGACGAGCCGGTGCTCCTCATGGTCCTGCGCGTCGAAGCCGACGGGCCCCTGCGCGGCGGCTGGCCGCGGCGCGAGGAGGTTCCCTACGAGGCCCGGCCCCGGGACCGGCGGCCGGCGGTCCTGCCGGAGGCCGGCTGGGCTGGAGAAACGCCCTGGTTCCTGCGGGAGGAGCTGGAGCCGGGTGCGGTCCTCACGGGGCCGGCCCTGGTCGCCGAGTACTCGGCGACCGCCGTGGTGCCGCCGGGCTGGCGCGCCCGGGCCGGCGCCTTCGGCGAACTGGTCCTGGAGCGCCGGGGAGGCTCCGCATGACCGCCCTGCCCCTCTCGGTCTTCCGCCACCTCCTCAACTCGGTCCCCGAGGAGATGGGAGTGGCCCTGCGCAACTCGGCGGTCTCGCCCAACATCAAGGAGCGTCTCGACTTCTCCTGTGCGCTCCTGGACGCCACCGGCCGCCTCGTCGCCCACGCCGCCCACATTCCCGTGCATCTGGGGAGCGCCCATCTCACGGTGCCGGCGGTTCTCGGGGAGTTCGAGCCCGCCGCCGGCGACGTCGTGATCCTCAACGATCCGCACCGCGGCGGGACCCACCTCAACGACGTCACGGTCCTGGCCCCCTTGCACGACGCCCACGGCCGCCGCCTCGGCTTCCTCCTGAACCGGGCCCACCACGCCGACATCGGCGGCGCCGAGCCGGGATCCCTGGCCGGGGCGCGGGATCTCTACGGCGAGGGCCTGATCCTGCCGCCGGTGCACCTCTACCGGGCTGGCGAGGCCGTCCCCGAGGTCTGGCGCCTCTTCGAGGCCAACACCCGGGACCCGCGCAGCCGCCGCGCCGACCTGCGCGCCCAGGTGGCCGCCCTGCGCCGCGGGGCGGAGCGGCTTCGGGGCCTCGAGGCGCGCTTCGGCGCCGCCGCCCTGCGGGAGGCCATGGACGGCCTCCTGGCCCACGGCGAGCGTCTGGTCCGGACCATGCTCGCCGCCTGGCCCGAGGGCGAGGCCTGCGCCGCCGACGCCCTGGACGGTCCGGGGACGCCGGAGATCCTCCTGCGCCTGCACAAGGAGGGCGACACCCTGCTTCTCGACTTCTCCGGCTCCTCGCCGCAGGTCCCGGGCTCCTGGAACACCCACCGCGCCGTGACCTGGAGCTCCATCTTCTACGTCCTCCAGGCCCTCTCCCCGGACGAGCTGCCGGAGACCAGCGGGACGCTCGCGCCGATCCGCCTGGAACTGCCCGAGGCCTCGGTGGTCTCCTCCCGGGCACCGGCCGGCGTCGCGGTCGGGAACGTCGAGACCAGCCAGCGCCTCGTGGACGTCCTGCTCCTGGCCCTGGACCGCCTGCTCCCGGGCCGGGTGCCGGCCGCCAGCCAGGGGACCATGAACAACCTGACCTTCGGCGCCGGCGGCGCCGTGTACTACGAGACCCTCGGCGGCGGCGCCGGCGGCGGGCCCGCGGGGCCGGGGGCCTCGGGCGTCCAGGTGCACATGACGAACACCCGGAACACCCCGGTCGAGGTCCTGGAGGACGAGCTGCCGGTGCGGATCCTGCGCCTGGAGCTGCGCCAGGGAAGCGGCGGTCCGGGGCGCCACCCGGGCGGTGAGGGCCTGCTCAAGGAGTTCGAGTTCCTGGCGCCGGTACGTCTGGCGGTGACCGCCACCCGCCGCCGGAGCGCGCCCCCGGGCCTTCGCGGCGGCGGAGCCGGCCGGCCGGGCTGCGAGCGGGTATGCGCGGCCCCTGGCGGGACCTGGCGCAGCCTCGGCCCCGGAGAGACGGTGGACCTCGCCCCCGGCGCCCGCCTCGTTCTCGAGACCCCCGGCGGCGGGGGCTGGGGCGAGGCGGAGCCGGAGACCTAGGGCCTACTTGTACAGGTGGTCCTCGGTCAGGACGTGGTACTGGTCCACGGCCCGGATCAGGAGGTCCGACATGCTCTCGCGGAAGGCGCAGCACTCGAACTTCGCGCCCTTGGACTGGATCATCGGGGCCGCGTCGGCGAAGACGCCGTTGCCCGAGACCACGATCACGACGTCCACCTTCTCGGCGGCGCGGACCATGTCCATGGCCATGCCGAGCTCCCACTCGGCCTTGCGCGAGCCGTCCATGCGTTCGATGACCTCGCGCTTGCGGATCTCGAAGCCGCAGTAGCGCAGGTGGTCGAGGAAGGACACCTGGTCGATGCCCTCGCGCTCGATCACGTAGGCGATCGCCCGCTTCAGCCGCCGGTTCCGGACGCAGGCCCGGAGCATCTTGGCGTAGGACAGGTTGCGCCCGTAGGCCTTCTTCGCCGAGTGGTACATGTTCTGCACGTCGACGAAGACCGCCACGGTCTGCCGTGCGAGGATGCCCCCCGGCGACGCGTAGCCGCCGTTGTTCGGGAGTTCCCCGGTGGCCGGGTTCAGGTTGAGGGCGCGGCGAAGCCTCCAGACCTCGTCCTTGAGGTCCAGATAGCGTTCTTCCAGGTCCTCCCGGTCCAGGGACTCGACGGCCTCGTCCGGATCGAGGATCAGGCGGCCGTCGGAACCGGTGGCGGTGATGCCGCTCCCGTGGTCGTGGGTGCCGGAATCGGCGCCCGTGCTCAGGGTCTGGGATTCGCTCATGGGTGATGGGAAACGAGTGGAAACGGATCTTTCCAGGGGGGGCACCCGAGGCCAGGCCTCGGAGGCGGGCTCGCCCCACACCGAGGGTTCCCGGCGTGTCAGGGGAAG
>JALUUN010000173.1 GCA_027021325.1 Planctomycetota bacterium | reverse complement strand
TGCCCACCCGCGAGTCGTCGAGGCGGTGCGTCAGGCCGCCGCCCGCGGCCTCAGCTTCGGCGCCCCCTGCCCCGGCGAACTGGCCCTGGCCGAACGCGTGACCGCCCTCTCCCCCGTGGCCCGGAAGCTTCGCTTCGTCTCGAGCGGCACCGAGGCCACGATGAGCGCCCTGCGCCTGGCGCGGGCGGCGACCGGCCGCGACCGCTTCGTGAAGTTCGAGGGCTGCTACCACGGCCACGGCGACGCCTTCCTGGTGAAGGCGGGAAGCGGGCTCGCGACCTTCGGGACCTCCAGCTCGGCCGGCGTGCCCGAAGCCGTGGCCGGCCTGACCGGCGTCCTGCCCCTGGACGACGAAGAGGCCCTGGAGGCCTGGTTCGCAGCCCACGGCGCCGAGACCGCCGCCGTCTTCGTCGAGGGCATCCCGGCGAACGCCGGCCTCCTGCCGCAGCGCAAGGCCTGGTGGGAGCGCCTGCAGCGTCTCTGCCGCGAGGCCGGAGCGCTGCTGGTCGTGGACGAGGTCATCACCGGCTTCCGCATCCACCCCGGCGGCTTCTGCGGACGCGAGGGGATCGAGGCCGACCTCGTGACCTACGGCAAGGTCCTCGGCGGCGGCATGCCCGTGGGCGTGTACGCCGGAAGTGCCGGACTCCTGGATCTCGTGGCCCCCCTCGGCCCGGTCTATCAGGCGGGCACCCTGAGCGGCAATCCGGTCGCCATGGCCGCCGGGCTCGCGACCCTCCAGGTCCTGGAAGAGGAGGACGGCTGGAACCGCCTCGAGGAACTGGGCCGCGCCTGGGAGGAGCGCCTGCGGCCGCTCCTCGCGGAGGAGACCCGGGCCGGCCGGCCGGCGGTCCTGGTCCGCGAGGGCAGCCTGTTCTGGATCTGCTTCGGGACGGCGGAGGCGCCACGCAGCTTCGGCGCCATCCCGGAAACGGGCGCGGCCCGTTACGGCCGCTTCTTCCACGCCCTCCTGGAACGCGGCGTCGCCTTCGCGCCGAGCGCCTGGGAGGTCGGCTTCCTGAGTCTGGCCATGACCGTGGAGGATCTGGACCGCGCCGCCGCGGCCGTCGGCGAGGCCCTGCGGGCAAGCCGCGGGGAGGACGTGGCATGAGCGCCGGCCGCCCCCTGCTCCGGGCGCTGCGCGGCGAGGCGGTGACGCCGACTCCCGTCTGGCTCATGCGCCAGGCCGGCCGCGTCCTTCCCGAGTACCGCGCTCTCAAGGAAGAACACGGCTTTCTCGGCCTGGCCCGGGATCCGGAGCTCGCCGCCGAGGTGACGCTCCAGCCCATCCGCCGCTTCGGCTTCGACGGCGCCATCCTCTTCGCCGACATCCTCACACCTCTTCTGCCCCTGGACTTCGGCATCGACTTCGCGCCGGGCCCGGTGGTGGCACGGCCCGTCGAGGGCGAGGCGGACCTGGAGCGCGTGCGCATTCCGCCGGCGGGCAGCCTGGATGGCGTCGCCGAGACCCTGCGCCGGGTCCGGGCCGGCCTTCCCGAGGAGGTGACGCTGCTCGGCTTCGCCGGCGCCCCCCTCACCCTGGCGCGCTACCTCCTGGCCGGAAGCGGTGCCCGCGACCACGCCGGGCTGCGGCGTGCGGTCTACGGCGAGCCGCGCTTCCTGGAGAACCTGCTGGAGCGCCTGGCGGACCTGACGATCCACTACCTGGAACTCCAGATCGAGGCCGGAGCCGAGGCGGTGCAGCTCTTCGACACCTGGGCCGGCCTGCTGCCCGAGGAGGAATACCGGCGCCTGGCCCTGCCACCGGTGCGGCGCATCTTCCAGGCCCTGGAGGGCCAGGTGCCGCGGATCTATCTGGTCAAGGACGGCGCCCATCTCCTCGAGGCCATGGCCGAAAGCGGCGCCGACGCCCTGAGCCTGGACTGGCGGGTTTCCCTCTCGCGGGCACGGCGGATCCTGGGCCGGGGCCTCGTCCTCCAGGGCAACCTGGATCCGGGCTGCCTCCTCGGCTCGCCGGAGGCCGTCCGCCGGGGTGTGCTCCGGGTCCTCGAGGAGAACGGCGGCGCGCCGGGCCATGTCTTCAATCTCGGCCACGGTCTCCTGCCCCAGACGCCCCTGGAGAACGTCGGGGTCCTGGTCGAAGAGGTCCGCTCCTGGCGGCCCGCCGCCGCCTCGCCATGAAGCGCACCGGTGTTCTTCTCCTCCAGATGGGCGGCCCCACCTCCCTGGAGGAGGTGGAGCCCTACCTCGTGCGCCTCTTCTCGGACCGGGACCTGGTGCGGCTGCCGCCGCCGCTTTCCTGGTTCCAGGGGCCGCTCGCCCGCTTTGTCGCCCGGCGGCGGGCCCCCGGGGTGCGGGAGCAGTACCGGGCCATCGGCGGCGCCAGCCCCAACAACCGCGTCACCGTGGAGCTCGCAGACCGTCTTCAGAAACGGCTGGCCGGCGAAGGCGACTTCCGCTGCTTCGCGGCCATGACCTACACCGCCCCGCGCACGCGGGAGGCCCTGGAGGCGGCTCTCGAGGCCGACTGCCGGGAGCTCGTGGCCCTGCCGCTCTTTCCCCACTACTGCGAGGCTTCGACCGGCGCCTCCTTCTCCGACCTGGAGCGGGCCCGGGCGGCTCTCGGGCCGGGACTCCCGCCCGTCCGCCGCATCCGGCGCTGGTACGACCGGCCGGACTACCTGGACGCCCTGGCGGCGCGGGTCCGGCGCAGCCTGGAGGAGGCACGGGCGGCGGACCCCGAAGCCCCGGTCCTGGTGGTGAGCGCCCACGGCGTCCCCGAGGCCCTGCCACGGAGGGGCGACCCCTATGTCGAGGAAGTCCGGCGCACGGTGGAGCTCCTGCGCCCGCGCCTGCCCCAGGGGCTGCGGATCGAACTCGCCTGGCAGAGCAAGGCGACCCCCTTCCCCTGGGTCGGGCCGGCGGCGGACGCGACCCTGGAGGCCCTGGGCCGCCAGGGAGTCCGCAATGTGGTCGTCCTGCCGGTCTCCTTCGTCCACGACCACCTGGAGACCCTCTACGAGATCGACCAGCTCCTCCGCGAGCTGGCCCTCGGCGCCGGCGTCCGCGCATACCGCCGCGTTCCCCTCTTCAACGCCGACCCGGACCTCGTCGAGGTCCTGCGCAATCTGGTCCTGGAGGAGTTCGGCCGCCGGGCATGAGCCGGACCCTGGACCTGGCTGTCGTCGGAGCGGGGGCCTCGGGCCTGGCCTGTGCCTGTTTCGCCCGGGCGGCGGGGCTGGAGGTCGCCCTCCTGGAGGCCGCTCCCCGCCCCGGCGGGCGCATCCACACCGTGGAGGAGGACGGCTTCCGCCGCGAGCGCGGTCCCCTGGGCTGGCTGGACCGGGAACCCGCCCTGACCCGGCTGGTGGAGCTCCTGGGCGGCGGCGCCTGCCCGGCCTCCGAGGCGGCCCGCGACCGCTTCCTCCTCCACCGGGGCCGTCTCGTCCCCCTCCCCCGGGGACCGCTCTCCGCCCTGCGGAGCCCCCTGGTCGGGCCGGGCGGCCTGCTCCGTCTCCTCGGCGAGCCCCTGCGGCGGCGCGGGCCGGCCGGCCGGGGCGAGGAGGAGTCGGCGGCCTCCTTCTTCCACCGGCGTCTGGGCGAGGACCTGACCGCCACCCTCGTGGACGCCCTGGTCTCGGGCATCCTCGCCGGGGATCCCGAACGCCTCTCCCTGCCGGCGGCCTTCCCGAGGTTCGCGGCCTGGGAAGCCGAACACGGAAGCCTCCTCCGCGGTGGCCTGGCCGAGGCCCGGCGGCGCCGGCGTGCCCGCCGGGGACCGGGCCCCCACCCGAGCGGGCGGCTCTTGAGCTACCCGGAGGGGACCCGGGGTCTCGCCGACCGGGCCGCGGCCTGGCTGGGGGAGGCCTGGCGCCCGGGGACCGCGGTGGACGCCCTCGCCGCCGACGGCGGGGACCGGGTCCTGCTCGCCGGAGGCCGGGAAGCGGCCCGTGCCCGCCGGGTGGTCCTGGCCGTTCCCGCCCCTGAGGCCGGCCGACTGCTCGGCGGCCTCCTTCCGGATTTCGCCCCGCAGGCCGAAGCCCTCCCCTGGATCGGCATCGCCGCCCTGCACCTTGCCCTGCCCCGGGAGGCGGCCCGCTGTCTTCCGGCGGGATACGGTTTCCTGGCCCCACGCCGTGAGGGCTTCCGTCCCCTGGGAGTCCAGTTCGTCCACGACCTCTTCCCGGCCAGCGTCCCCCGGGGGCTCGTCCAGCTCCGGGTGCTCCTCGGCGGCGCCCGCGATCCGGAGGTCCTGGACCTTCCCGACACCAGGCTCCTCGAGGAGACCTGGACGGCCCTCGAGCCGCTCCTGGGCCTTTCCGGCGAGCCGGTCTGGTGGAAGGTGGACCGCCTGCGCCGGGCGCTTCCCCACTACGAAACCGGACATCGAAGCCGCGCGGCAGCGCTGGAGGCCGCTGCCAGCGGACTCGGCGTCCTCCTGGCCGGCGACTCCTGGTATGGCACCGGACTCGGGGCCACTGTTGGAAGAGGAGCCTCCCTGGCTGCTAAGGTGGCGGCGCCTCCTCGGAGTCCCGCCCCCTGACCCCCACGCTTTTTCCTGCTCCCCCCAGGAGACTCCACGCCTTTGAAACGCGAACGGATCCTGCCGCCGGAACCCGAGCCCGGGGCCGGCACGGAGGGCCTCGACTCCACCCTGGCCGACCTCGAAGCGGCCCGCGCCGGCGACCAGGAGGCCGCCGACCGGCTGTGGCGGCGGTACTCCGGGCGCCTCGTCCCCGCCGTGCGCCTGCGTCTCGGCAGCCGCCTGCGCCAGCGCCTGGAGACCATGGACATCGTCCAGAGCGTCTTCCTGGAAGCGGTCACCGCTTCCGAGGAGCGGGAGTTCGGAAGCGAGGGCCAGTTCCGCTCCTGGCTCTCCCGCCTCGTGGAGAACCGGATCCGAAGCAAGGCCCGCTTCTACGGCCGTGAGAAGCGCCGGGTGGACCGGGAGCGCCGGCTGTCGCCCGAGGCGGACGAGGCCCTGGCCGAGGACGAGGACCTCCTGCCCGAAGCCCTGGCCGCCGAGCGCGACGAGCGCGAACGCCTGGAGCAGGCCCTGGACCTCCTGCCGGCGAGCCTGCGAGAGATCCTGCTCCTGCGTTACTTCGACGAACTCAGCCACCGCGAGATCGGCGAGCGCTACGGCAAGAGCGAGGAGGCTGCCCGCAAGATGGTGCAGCGGGCCGTGGATCTGCTGGCCCGCGAGGTCCGGCGCCTCGGCGCTGCCGGCTGAGAGGCCGACAAAGTCCGCGTCCGGTGCGCCTGGGGACGGCGCTCCTGGGAGAGGGTCCGTCCCGGGTGTCCCTTGCTCTCCGCCGGTGGGGGGTGGAAGCCAGGGACTGGCTGCTGGACCACCACTCTCCCCCGGAGCCCGTCTCCGCGGGTCGAGACCGGCCAGCCAGCCCGGGACGTCCCCCTTGCCTCTCCCGGACGCCGGCCTCCAGGGTCGCCCGGGAAAGTTCCTCCGCCCGGCTCAAGAGACGCGGGAGGCGTCCGCAAAAGGGGCGTGCCCGAGGGGCCCCGCGAGGCCCCGGGGAGACGGAAGGGGATGGCCCTGACCGGATGCCGGCAGGCCCAGATCATCTCCGGGCGGAGCGGTTCGTATCAGCATCGGGGCGGCGCCTTCGGGCGCCGCCTCGTTTTCTTCCTGCCGCCGCCTGCGCCCTCAGGAAGCCGGCACCAGGAGGCCGAGGCTGGCCGTGAAGCCGTGGATCTGAGGCTGGCCCTGGACCGGGCCGATCTCGCCGGCGGCGAACATGCCGGCCAGGGGCAGGCCCGGGAAGTAGCGCTGTACCAGGGCGGCGTCGTGGTGCGGCTCGTCGAAGAGGTGGAGCCCGCGGCCGGTGCAGTCGAAGAGAAGACCGCCCAGGGGCTCGGGATGCAGGGAGGAGGCGAGGGCCAGCATCTCCTCGAACTCACGGTGGGCGGAGCCGGCGTCGCGGGCGTGGAAACGCACCGTGAAGCCGTCGCGGACGTGGTCGCCCACGACCACGGTTCCCTCCTCGGGGTCGGCGCCGACGAGGTTCCGGATCAGGAAGGCCCCGGGGTCCTCGCCGCCCGAGGCGGCCTTGCGCAACCCGATCTGGGGCGAGCTGGCGAAGTCACGGCGCGCCTCGTCGTCCATGCGCTCCAGGACCTGGCGCAGACCGTCGTAGGCGGGCGCGCCGTCCAGCTCGTAGATGACATTGCGCTCGCTGCGGGTCACCTGGAAGGCCGGCCCGACCGGGCGGCAGCCCTGGGAGACCAGGGGCAGGAGGGAGACGCTCCCGTCCACGGCGAAGCCGACGGCGCCGCCGGCCTTCGCTTCACCATCGAGGAGGAAGGTGGTTCGCTCCGGCGGCGGTCCGCTGCCGGCGAGGCCGCCGAAGATGCGCGGCGCCTCGCCGCTCTGGCGCAGGGAGGCGAGGAAGGGGCCGATGGGAAAGCTGAAGACGTCGGCCACGAGACCCACGCCGGCGTCCGGCCCGAGGCGCGGCCAGCCGCGCACGTAACGTTCCTCGCCTTCGTCGCGCAGCTCCAGATGGAAGGCCTGGACACGGGCACCGGGCATCCGAGCCGCCCAGACCGCCACGCCCTGGCCGGTCTGGACCTCGGCACCGCCGCCGATGACGCCCGGGGCGGGGATGCCGATCCAGGCGTCGGGGGCCAGACGCCCGGCGACCTCGTCGGCCACCGCCCCGGCCCGTCCGGCATGTTCGCCGGTCAGGAACAGGACCGCCAGATCCGGGTGGGCGCCGACCTGGCTCGCGGTCTCCTCCAGGGCCTCGCGCAGGGCGCTTCGGGTATCGGGGCGCGTCGAGAGACCGGCGCCGGCGCAGGCATGTCCGGGAGTCGTCACGGGCGGCGGGGGCAGCGCAAGCTCAATAGGAAGAAGGCAGGAAGCCCTCGGTGAAACCGGTCGCCGGATCGAAGTCCAGAGGGGCGTCGGGGTCTTCGAAGCCCAGCTCGCGGATGCGCTCGGCGTCGATGCGGTAGAGGTCCAGGACGATGCCGTCCTCGACCTCGTAGACGACGTCCATGCGGCCGACGACCTCCAGGGTGTTGTAGGTGTAGTCCATCCCCTCGCCGGGGACCCGGACCAGGACGATCTCGTTGATCCGCGGCGGCGCGCCGAAGCAACAGCCCCAGAGGCTGCGCACGAGGTGCCACTCCCGGATGTGCTGGAAGTCCACGTCCGGCAGCATGAAACCCTGGATCCGGACGATGCGGCCGTCGATGGCCTTCACGTGCTCGGGAAAGGGATCCTCCCTCATCTCGAAGGGCCAGGCCCCGAGGAAGTCGATGTCGATGGGGATCGGGTCGTCCAGGGTGCCGGCGTGGAGTTCGCCGTCCACGCCCTCGACCCAGCCGCTCCGGTCCTCCGCCGGGGCGGCGGTCTCCTGCGCCTCCGCGCCGGCGGCGGGGGACGGCGGACCCTCCCCCGGGCCGGCCTCGCCGGAGCAGGCGGCCAGGAGCAGGAGGAGGGGGACGGCGGGCGGACGCATGCTTCGAGGGTAGCCCGGAGGAGGGTTCCGCGGGGCCCGGGCCCTTCAGCCCTTGACGCAGATCACCTGGCGCAGGGTGTGGACCGGCTCCACGAGGTCGCGCTGCGCCGCCATGACCCGGTCGATGTCCTTGTAGGCCATGGGCGTCTCGTCGAGGACGCCCTCGTCCTTGCGGCACTCCACGCCCTCCGTCGCCCGGACGTGATCCTCGAGGCGGAACCGCCGGCGCGCTTCGCTCCGGCTCAGGAGCCGGCCGGCGCCGTGGCTGCAGGAACAGAAACTCTCCGGGTTGCCGAGGCCGCGGACGATGTAGCTGCGCGCGCCCATGCTGCCCGGAATGATGCCCAGCTCGTCGCGTCCGGCGCGCACCGCTCCCTTGCGCGTGACCCAGACCTCCTCCCCGAAGTGGCGTTCCTTCTGGACATAGTTGTGGTGGCAGTTCACCGCCGTCCCGCCCCGGCGGAAGGGCGGCAGCTCCGGGCTCCGCCGGAGCGCCTCCAGGGCCGCCTCCATCATGAGCTCGCGGTTCACCCGGGCGTAGGTCTGGGCCCAGTCCACGGCTTCGACGTAGCCCTCGAAGAGAGGGTCGCCTTCCTCCAGCCAGGCCAGATCCCGGTCCGGAAGGGTGGCGAGACGGTCCTCGAGACGGCGCTTCGCCTGCTCGATGAACCAGGTTCCGATGCGGTTGCCCGGCCCGCGGCTCCCGGAGTGGAGCATGACCCAGACCCGGCCCCGCTCATCCAGGCAGACCTCCAGGAAGTGGTTGCCGGTGCCGAGGGTGCCGAGCTGGTAGGGCGCCCGCTCGCGGCGGATCCCGGGGAAGCGATCGCAGAGAAGCTCGTAACGCCGGCGCAGTTTCTTCCAGGCCTGCTCCACCCGCGCCGGCGGCGAGCCCCAGGCACCGCGGTCGTTGCGGCCGCCGTGGTGGGTCCGGCCGTGGGGGACGGCCTTCTCCAGACGCCGGCGCAGGTCCTTCAGGTCCTCGGGCAGGTCCTCGGCGCGCAGGCTGGTCTCGACGGCCATCATGCCGCAGCCCAGGTCCACGCCGACGGCGGCGGGAACGATGGCGCCGCAGGTGGGGATCACGCTGCCGATGGTCGCGCCCAGCCCCCAATGGCAGTCGGGCATGACGGCGATCCAGCGGTGGACGAAGGGCAGCGAGGAGACGTTGCGCAGCTGGGCCAGGGCCTTCTCGTCCACCTCCACGCCCTGGATCCAGGCGCGGATCGGCACCCGCTCGCCGGGCAGTTCGACGGGCCCCGCCGGCGGCGGCATTCCGCCGGCAGGACCGGTCGGCGGTTCGGGAGGCCGGGTCGTGTCCATCAGGCGTGGGAGCCGAGGTGGCGGGCGGCTTCGGTGCGGTAGGCGGTCCAGGCCGGGACCAGACCGGCCAGGGCCCCGCTCAGGCCCACCGCCGGCAGGAGCAGGAGCTCGGCGGCACCGGGCCAGACCCGCAGCGGCAGGCCCAGGGCCTCCTCCACATAGCCGCCGGCGGCCAGGGCGGCGGCGCCCGCCAGGATCAACCCCAGGAACCCGCCGGCCAGGGAGATGGTTCCGGACTCGGCGAGGACCAGGGCCAGGACCGTGCGCCGGCGGGCGCCGAGAGCGCGCAGGACCGCGAACTCCCGGCGCCGGGCACCCATGGCGTTGTAGAGGGCGACCATGACGCCGACCAGGGCCACGGCCACCACCAGGGCGGCCACGAGCCGCAGGGCCTGATCCACGCTCCCCACCACCTGGAAGAGTTTCCGGACCTCGTCCACCGGGCGGGCGGCCATGGCGTCCTGGCGGTCGTTGATCCGGCGCCAGATGCTGATCTGGTAGAAGCCGGGCTGCGTCCGCAGCAGGATGGCGCTCAGACCGAGGGGGTCGCGGGCGCCGCCGAAGGAGCTGTCCTCGCGGGGCTGGTGGCCGGCGATGGAGTAGAAGGCGCCCAGGGGAATGAAGAGAGCGCGGTCCAGGGGGGTTCCGGTGGGCTCGAGGACTCCGGTGACCCGGCAGGCCGCTTCCTCATGGGCCTCGCCGCCGGCGCCCGCCAGGTCGTGGGCCGGCACGAAGACGTCGCCCACCCCGAGGCCGGTCCGGGCGGCGACCTCGCTGCCGATCACCCCCGCCAGCCACTCCGGCCGGCCCGCGACGGGCCCGGCCTCTTCCTCCTCCGGGCGGCCGCCCTGGAAGTGCTCCGCGAGCCGCCGATGGAAGGCGCTCAGATCCTCGTGCCCGAAGGACCAGGCCTCGCCCGCGGCGAAGGCGAGCGGCCCCAGCCCGGGGATCTCCACGTCCCGGAACAGGGTGTCGGTGACGCCGAGGACGCGGTAGCCCCGCCAGGTGTCTCCCTGGGCCAGGGGCACGGCCCAGCGCACGCCCGGGGTCTCGTGCAGCTCCTCGTAGAGGGAGAAGGGGACGTTTCCGCTGCTCGTCCCCAGGTGGTAGAGGGTGGTCAGGACCAGGTCCAGGGCGGAGCCGCGCGGCCCGACCACCGTGTCGCAGATCTGCGCGGAACGCTGGAAGCCCTCCTCGACCGTGCGCCGGAGGGCGCCGAGGGCCGCGAAGAGGCCGACGCCCAAAGCGACGCTCAGGGTCGTCAGGGAAGTCGAGAGCAGGCGCCGGCGCAGGTTGCGCCGTGCCAGCCAGAGCAGGCGCCCGGCCCTCACCGGAGTTCCTCCACCCGCAGGACCCGGTCCAGGGCCGAGGCCACCCGCTCGTCATGGGTGGCGCAGAGGAGGATGGCGCCGCTTTCGCGGGCGGCGCGCAGCAGGAGCTCGAGGATCGCCGCGCCGGTGGCGGCGTCCAGGGCGCCGGTGGGTTCGTCGGCGAGGAGCACCCGCGGGCGGTTCATCAAGGCCCGCGCGAGCGCCACTCGTCCCTGCTGGCCGACGGAGAGCTGGGAGGGGCGGTGGTGCAGGCGGTGGCCGAGGCCGACCTCCTCGAGGAGGCGCCGTGCGCGGGCGGGATCCACCCGCCCCTGGGCGAAGAGGGCGCCGAGTTCGACGTTCTCCAGGGCGCTGAAGCCCTCCAGGAGATGGAAGGACTGGAAGACATAGCCGATGGTCGTGGCGCGGAAGCGGTCGCGGGCCGGTTCGGGGAGGGCGGCGAGGTCGGTGCCCTCGACCTCGACGCGGCCCCGGTCCGGAAGGATGAGCCCGCTCACCAGGTTGAGGAGGGTGGTCTTGCCCGAACCGCTCTCGCCGAGCAGGGCCACCTGCTCGCCGTCCTGGATGCACAGCTCCCCGATCTCCAGGACGGGAGGAGAGCCGTCCTCGCCGGGAAAGGTCTTGCGCAGGTCCTGAAGGCGGATCATGGGTCTTCGGGGGCGGCCATCTTGCCAGCCTCCTCCCCGCAGAGAGGGCTAGAATGCCGTGCCCGGATCGCCGTCTCCCTCCCCGGAAACCCTCATGAGCCGCGTCGAAGTCCGTACAGCCGCCGTCATCGGAGCCGGAAACATGGGCTCCGGCATCGCCCAGAAGATCGCCACCGAAGGGATCCCGGTCATCCTCGTGGACCTCGACGACGAAAAGGTCCAGCGCGGCCTCGGGATCATCCGCAAGACCCTCGAGGAGGGCGTCGAGCGCCGCATCTTCCGGGCGGCGCAGGTCGAGGAGATCCTCGGCCGCATCCGCGGCACCGCCGACTGGAGCACCCTGGAGGAAGCGGACCTCGTGATCGAAGCGGTCTTCGAGGACCTGAAGGTCAAGCAGGACGTCTTCCGGCGCCTCGGCGAGGTCTGCCGGCCCGAGGCCATCCTCGGCACGAACACCTCCTCCTTCTACGTCCGCGACCTGGCGGCCGTGACGCCGCATCCGGAACGCGTCGTCGGCCTGCACTACTTCTACCACCCGGCCAAGAACCGCCTGGTCGAGGTCGTGGCCCACGACGGCACTTCAGACGAGGCCTTCCAGGCGGCCTGGGCCTTCCAGGAGATGATCGGCAAGACGCCGATCCGCAGCGCCGACGCCCCGGGTTTCGTCGTCAACCGCTACTTCGTGCCCTGGCTGAACGAGGCGGTGCGTCTGCTCGAGGAAGGGGTGGCGGACATCCCCACCATCGAGGCCGCGGCCAAGGAGGCCTTCCGCATCGGCATGGGCCCCTTCGAGCTCATGAACGTCACCGGCGTGCCCATCGCCCTGCACGCCGCGACCACCCTGGGGCGCGAACTCGGCGCCTTCTACGAGCCGGCCGAGGCCCTGCGCCGGCAGGTCGAGGCGGGCAAACCCTGGAGCCTGGAGGGCGAGGCCGACGCCTCCCGCTTCCAGGGCGTCAGCGACCGCCTCCTCGGCGTCGTCTTCTATGTCGCCGCCCGCCTCGTCGAGGAAGGCGTGGCGACGGTCGAGGACACCGACATCGGCGCCCGCGTCGGCCTGCGCTGGGCGCACGGCCCCTTCGAACTGATCAACACCACGGGCGTCCGCCGCTCCGCCGAGCTCGCCGGTTCGGTGGTCACCCCCTACGGCCTGGAGGTGCCGCCGCTCCTCACCCGGGCCGACGAGCGGGTGGGCATCCCCATCCGGCTGGTGACCGTCGGCCAGCGCGGCCGGCTGACGAGCGTCTGGATCCAGCGCCCCGACGCCATGAACGCCCTGAACCCGGCGGTGGCCCGGCAGCTCCAGGACGCCCTGCAGGCGGCGCGGAGCCGCGGCGGCCCGGGCATCGTCCTCGGCGGCAGCGGCAAGGCCTTCGTCGCCGGCGCCGACATCAAGTTCTTCGTGGACCACCTCAAGGCCGGGACCTTCGAGGAGATCCAGCGCTTTACCGAGGAGGGTCAGGAGATCCTGCGTGGCCTCAGCGGCCAGGAGCCGCCGGTCGTGGCCCGGGTCCAGGGCCTGGCCCTGGGCGGAGGCGCCGAACTGGCTCTGGCCTGCGACTGGATCGCGGCCAGCCCCAAGGCCTGTTTCGGCTTCCCCGAGACCGGGATCGGCATCTACCCCGGCCTCGGCGGCACCCAGCGCCTTCCCCGGCGCATCGGCCTGCCGCTGGCGAAATACCTGATCTACACCGGGCAGGTCCTCGGCGCCGAAGAGGCCAGGGCCCTCGGCCTCGTGGACGCCCTGGTCCCCTTCGCCGGCCTGGACGAGGCCTGCGAGGAGCTGGCGGGCCGCGGTCCCGCACCGGAGCGCCGCGCTCCCGAAGCACCCGGCGACGCCGCCTGGCAGCCGCTCTGGGACTTCTTCGCCCGCTGGAGCGTGGACCAGATCCTCGCCGGCGAGGCCGACACCGGCGGCGACTCCCGCCTGGAGAAGGCGGTCCAGAAGATGCGCGGACGCAGCGCCTTCGCCCTGCGCCTGGCCGAGAAGCTCCTGGAGCGGAGCGCGGAACTCCCCCTCGAGGCGGGGCTTCAGGAGGAACTGGCGCATCTGCGCGAGGTCTTCGCCTTCCCCGATGCCCTCGAGGGCCTGAGCAGCGTCCTCGAACGGAGGCGGCCGGTCTTCGCCACTGACGCGCCCTCGGGCGCCTGAGTCCGGCGTCACGGCCGGGGCCGCGGCGCGACGGACTCCTCCCCGGGTTAGACTTCCTCCGTGCCCGCCTGCCGCGCCGATCTGGCCCTCGCCGAGCGCTTGAAGCGCAAGGACGAGAGCGCCGCCGACGAGCTCTTCCGCTCCCTCGGCGGGGAGCTCTATGGCTACGCCTACCGCATGCTCGACGATCCCGGGCTGGCGGAGGACGCCCTCCAGGAGGCGATGATCGGAGCCCTCACGAACATCGAGCGTTACGACGGCTCGACCAGCCTCCGCACCTGGCTCTACGGCATCCTGCGGCACAAGATCTACGACATCCTCCGCAAGACCGGGCGCGAAGTGCCGGTACGCACCCCGGACCCCGAGAGCGGCGGTTTCCAGGACGGCACCTGGAAGGATGGTGTCACGGTGGAGCCCTGGGACGAGAATGCCGAGATGCTGGATGTCGTCCGCAGTTGCATCCGCAGTCTCCCCCACAGCCAGCGGGAGGCCCTGCTGCTCCGGGCGGTCCAGGGCATGACCTCCCAGGAGGCCGCCGACGTCCTGCAACTGAGCAACGCCAACCTGCGCCAGGTCCTGCACCGCGCCCGCCAGGCGGTGCGCAAGTGCGCGGACACCAAGCTGGGGAGGCAGGAATCGTGAGTACCACCCAAGCGCGCCGCTGCCACGGAGTGGTGGACATCCTCAGCGACTACCTGGACGGCTATCTGAGCCTCGTCGACCGCCTGCGCATCCGCTTCCATCTGGCCATGTGCCCCAAGTGCACGGCCTACTTCCGGCAGTTCCGCACCGTCTACGAGGCCACCGGCCGGGTGCGCCCCGAGGACCTGCCGGAGGACTTCGACCGGGTGATGGCCGAGGTGCTGCAGCGTTGGAAGCAGGGAGCCTAGATCCGGCCGCCCTCTGGACCCTGGATCCAGAGGTGGACTTCCTGAACCACGGAAGCTTCGGCGCCTGTCCGGAGCCGGTGCTGGAACTGCAGACGGAACTGCGCGCCCACCTCGAACGCGAGCCCGTGCACTTCATGGTGCGCGAGCTGCCCGGCCTCCTGGACGCCGCCCGCGAGCGCCTCGCCGCCTTCGTGGGCGCCCGGCCGGAGAACCTGGTCTTCGTGCGCAACGCCACCGCCGGCGTCAACGCCGTCCTGCGCTCCCTCGAGCTCGGGCCGGAGGACGAAGTCCTGGTCAGCGACCACGAGTACAACGCCAGCCGCAACGCCCTGGACTTCGTCGCCGGCCGCGCGGGGGCGAGGGTCGTGACGGTC
>JALUUN010000172.1 GCA_027021325.1 Planctomycetota bacterium | reverse complement strand
CGTCCTGAGCCTGGACACGGGGTCGGGGCTGCGCGGCTCGGTCCTCGTGGACGAGGACGTGGATCCCTCGAACCTCTTCATCTCCTTCATCGAGGAGACCGGCCGCCGGGAGCGACCCGGCTGGGAGGGCCGCGAGTTCGTCTGGAAGGCCCTCGAAGCCGAGCGCGGCGCCGTGGAGATCCTCGACCAGGCCCGGCAGACGGTCCTCGAGGCTCCCGACATCGTCCTCGCCCGTGGACAGGAGACCCGGGATCCCCGCCTCCAGGAGATCGACCTGCGCGGCCGCCTGCGGCCGGTGGTGCTGCAGGTCCTGGACGGGGAGGGGCGGCCGCTCGCCGGTGCCCGGGCCCTCGCCTACCCCGGCGAGGAGGGCCTGCCCATGCTCCACCGGAGCGGCGGCGACGGCCGCGTCTCGATCCTCTGCCTCGGCCCGCTGCCGCGGGTCGTCGTCGGCGCCGAGGGCCGGATCGCCGTCGAGGAGCGCCAGGTCAGCGGCGAGCTCGAAGTGCGCCTGCTTCCCGCCGCCGAGGTGGAGCTGCGCCTGGACGGGCTCCCCACCCTGCCTGAGGGAATGTCCCTCGGCCTCATGCTCCAGCACGAAGGCCCCGACACCCTGCACAACCCCGCCCCCGACCCCCAGGGCGTCTTCGACGGCGGCGGACGCCTGGTCCTGCGCCTGCCGATGGCGGGCACCTGGCGCATCACCGGCATCGTCTTCCAGCGCCTGGGCAACGGCGGCACCATCGGCAACGGTGCCGCCGGTCTGCTCCTGCCCGAGACCTTCGAGATCGCCGATCCGGCCCGGCCGACCAGCGTCCGCCTTGCCGTGGACCCGGAGGTCCTGGAAGAGGTGCTCGGCGGCTTCTGAGGCCGCTTCTTACACGGGGCCGGGCGCGAAAAGCGCTCCCGGAGTCTTCCATAAAGCCTTTGCATAGATTGCCTTATGGTCTCACTTGCGCTCGCTCTCTTTCAGGGTTTTTTCACACGATAGACTGTGAAAAAAGTGTCCCGCCGCCCCCCCGCCTCGCCGCCCTCTCTTCAGACGCTCCTGGGCCGGAGAGTGAAGCAGGTTCTGCGGCTCCAGGAGGACGGGGCCGGCGAGACGATCCTCCGCCTCGCGGACGGCCGGGACCGCTACCTCCACTGGGAAGACCTGCGGCGCCGGCCCCTGCCGGAGGGGGTCGAGCCCGAAACGGCCTGGGCCCTGATCCAGTGGCACCGCATCGGCCAGCTGCGGACCCTGCCCTTCCAGGCGCCGGACGGTTCCCCCGTGCGCCTGGTCCTGACCGATCCCCTGCGGGCCGCGCTGCGGCGCATCGACCTCGGCGGCCCCCTGCGGGAGAGCGGCCTTCCCGCAGCCGACGATCCGGCGGGCGTCGGCTTCCTGCGCCGCGCCGTGGTGGAGGAAGCGATCGCCTCCAGCCGGATCGAGGGCGTGCGCACCACCCGGGCCGAGGCGCGCGCCCTGATCCGCAGTGGCCGGTCTCCCGCGACCCGGGAAGAGCGGATGATCCTGAACAACTTCCGGGTTCTGGAGTGGATGGAGGATCACCTGGAGGAAGCCCTGACGCCGGAACGCATCCTCGAGGCCCATGCCCTCATCACCGAAGGCACCCTCGAGGATCCCGAAGACTGCGGCCGGCTGCGCTCCGGCCCCGTCCATGTCGAGGACCCGGCGTGGGCCCGCGTTGTCCACCAGCCCCCGCCTGCGTCGGAGCTGGAGGATCGGCTTCAGCTTCTTTGCGATTTCGCGAACGAACCAGAGGACGATGCGGACTACCTGCATCCCCTCGTCCGCGCGATCCTCCTCCACTACCAGCTCGCTCTGGATCACCCCTTCGTGGACGGGAATGGAAGGACGGCACGATGGCTCTTCCTCTGGAGCGTGGCGCGACGTCCGGAGTACCCCTGGATCCGTTTCCTGCGGATCTCCCGGCGCATCGAGGCCAGCCGCCGGGACTACTACCGGAGCTTCGAACTCGCAGCAACGGACGCCTGGGACGCCACCTACTTCGTCCGCCATCAAGTCACCCTCCTGGAGCGGGAAATGAAGAGCTTCGCCGGGTTCCTGCAGAAACGGCGCGATCGCGACCGCCGGCTTCGGGACGAGCTCCGCCTGCGCACCGGACTCCATCCGCGCCAGCTTCAGCTCGTGGACCACGCCTTGCGCCACCGGGACGCCGTGTTCACGCAGGCCGGCCATGCCAGGTACCACGGCATCAGCCGGCCGACGGCGGCCCGCGACCTGAAGGGCCTGATGGAACTGGGCCTCCTGAGCCGGAAGAGGACCGCGGCAGGCTTCGTCTACAAGGCTGCCGGCCGCCTGCGCTCCCTGGCCCGCCAGAGGGCGCCGGATTGAGCCGCCGGCGCGCTGGATTCGGTGCTTCTTTCCCCACACCCGCTCGCGCGACGCTCTCCATGCGACGTTCCTGGATTCCGCTTCTGCTTCTGGCCCTGGCGGCGGTGCTCCTGCTGCGCCTGCTCGGCGAGGACCTCGCGCCGGACGGTGGGCCGCCGGGAGGCGCTGCCGGCCCCGGGGCGGCAGCGGTGGAGGGCCCCGCGCCGGCGGAGGCGGCCGCGGACCCGGAGCTGCAACGTCTCCGGAGCGCCGCGGTGGGTGGTGAGGACGACGAGAAGGGAGTCCCCGCTGCCGCCATCTCCGGCCGGGTTCTCGAGGTCCTGGTCGTCGAGGAGGACGAAACCACCCCGGTCCCGGGCGCCCGGGTCTGGATGGCCGACGACCGGACGCGCCAGAAGGCCGGCGCCCTGACGGGCATGAGGCGCTCGAGATTCGAAGCGATCCGCCGCTCCGGCTTCGAGACCCGCACCGGCCGGGACGGCCGGGCCCTGGTCCCCTGGCCCCTCGGCTCCTTCACCGTTCTCGCCGAGGCCGCCGGCCGCGCCGGCCTGGCCTTGCGGGAGGAGCTGCCCGAGGAAGGTCCCCTGGTCGTCGTCCTCCATCCCTCGCCGGCCGTGGAGGTGGAGGTCCTCGACGCCGCCGGCGCGCCGGCGCCGGGCGTCCCCGTGGCCCTGGTCCAGGTCCACGAAAGCGGTCCGATCGGCAACCACCTGCCCCTGATCTCCGCCGTCACCGACGACGAGGGGCGTGCCCGTCTGCCCGACCTCGCCCCGGCCCTCGTCGCCCGGCGCGACCTGTACCTCGAGGTCCAGGCCGTCGTCCCAATG
>JALUUN010000171.1 GCA_027021325.1 Planctomycetota bacterium | reverse complement strand
TTGGTCCGGCCCCGGTTGAAGAGGGTGACCCGGTGGCCCCGAGCCAGAGCCGCGCGGACGATGTGGGGTCCGAGGAAGCCCGTGCCCCCGAGGATCAGGATGTGGAAAGGTCCTCCAGAGCGGCTGCGAGGCCGGCGAAGGCGCAGAGGGGGCGGCAGGACGGCCAGGCCGAAGGCGGCGCCCTGGAGGATCCGGCGGCGGGTCGGGGCCATGCGCGCCAGCCTACGCCACCCTCCTCGAAGCGTTGGGCCGCTTCAGCTCAGCCCCTGCCGCCGAACCGCTCGCCGCACCAGGTGGCTCACGAGGTCGGCTGCGAGGACCAGGAGACTTCCCAGGAGGATCCAGGCGATCATCAGGTCCTGGCGGTCCCGGGCCCGCGCCTCCACCACCAGATGCCCCAGGGAGAGGATGCCCAGCATGCCGATCACCGTGGCCTCCCGCAGACAGGTCTCGAAGCGGTAGAAGAAGTAGAGAAGCAGGCGCCCGAAGCACTGCGGCCCCAGGGCGGCCAGGGCGATCGAGCCGCGGCCCGCGCCGAGCATCCGCAGGGAACGGGGCGGACGCGGATCGGCATTCTCCAGGGTGTCGGCACCCAGCCGCGCCAGGATGCCGCCGTTATGCAAGGCCAGGGCGAGGACCGCCGGCCAGGCACCATGGGGAAAGATCCCGAGGAGCAGGAAGGCCCAGATGTACTCGGGAATCGCCCGCAGAAGGACGCAGAACAGGCGCGCCACTCTCGGCACGGCCCGCCAGGCCCCCCGGCCGGCGGACTCCGGCGGCTCCAGGAAGGGATCCCGCGTCATCAGCGTGCGGGTCGCCGCCGGCATGAGGAGGACGGCCGCGGCGCCGGCCAGAACGACGGCGAGAACACCGATGGCCAGGGACGCAATCGCACCGCCGGCCTCGGGCCCGGTCCAGACGCCCGCAAGCCAGCGCAGCCAGGCAAGAACGTGGAAGGCCTCGCCCCGGAGTTCCGGGGGAAGGGCCTCGTTCCGGAGAAAGTCCCGGAGGAGGGCGCCGCGGCGCTCGGAGAGGAGGTCGCCGAAACGCAGTTCGCCGCTGGCGAAACCGGACAGGGCGAGGAGGACCACGCCCGCCGCCGTCCAGCCGGCGCCGCGGAGTCGGGGCCGTTCCCGGCGCAGGCACCGGATGCGGTCGAGACGCAGGTCCGCGGGCAGCCTCGTCACGCCAGCCTCCAGCGGCGCCGCAGGCGGCCGCTCCAGGTCTCCATGAGGAGGACCAGGGCGAAGACCAGATAGAGAACGGTCCAGACCTCGCGGAAGTGGACCTCGAGGAAGGACTGGCGCAGGAGCAGCCCCAGGGTGCCGACGCCGAAGAAGCCCAGGACCATGGAACTGCGGATGGCGCACTCCAGCTGGTAGAAACCGTAGGCGGCCATGTCCGGGAGCGCCCGAGGCAGGCGGCCGAAGAGGAAGACCTGGAGCGGCCGGGCGCCGAGCTGGCGCAGGGCCCGGGCGGGGCCCGCCGGCGCCTCGTCGAGCATCTCGGACCAGATCTTGGCGAGGTTGCCGGTGTAGGGCAGAGCCAGGGCGAGGACCGCAGTGATCGGCTGCAGGCCGAAGGCGGCACTGAAGAGGACCGCCCACAGGAGTTCGTGGACCGAGCGCAGGAGGCCGATGAGGAGGCGGACACCCGCCTGGACCGCCGGGCGGAGTCCGCGGAAAAGGCGCCCGGTCCCCGGGTCCCCGGCCTCGTCCTCCCACCAGCTGCTGGAGGCGAGGAAGCCAAGGCCGAAACCGCCCCAGAGGCTGGCGAGGATGGCGGCGCAGGCGAAGGCCAGGGTACGCCAGAGGGCCAGAAGCAGGGTCAGGACATAGGGCTGGCTCGCCCGCTCCCGGAGGACCGGGTCCTCGTAGTCCAGGGCCGGCTCCAGGGCGGCGCGGAAGAAGCGCAGGGCGGTGGCTCCCCCCCCCTCGCGGGGCAGGAGATCCCGCGGCCCCAGCCCGAGGGCGGCGGCGGCAAGGAGACCCGCGGCGAGGATGCCGAGCAAGGTCCAGCCGGCCGGGCCGGGTCGCGCAGCCCGCCAGCGGGAAACCCTCATGCGGCGCCGCCCCCATCCTCCAGGCGATAGAGCGACCGCAGCCGCTCCGGATCCACCTGTTCCGCCGGTTCGTCGAACTCGATGCGGCCGCTGCGCAGCCCCACGACCCGCGGGAACTCCCGGGCCAGCTCCAGATCGTGGAGGCTCACGACCAGGGTCAGGCCCTCCTCCCGGGCCAGCCGGTCCAGAAGCCCGAGCAGGTCCCGCGCCCGGGCCGGGTCCACGGAGGCCACGGGCTCGTCGGCCAGAAGTGCCCGCGGCCGCTGGAACAAGGCCCGCACCAGGGCCACGCGCTGCTGCTGGCCGCCGCTCAGGGTGTCGGTGCGGTGGTACATGCGCTCCTCGATTCCCGCCCGCTCCAGGAGTTCATGGATCTCCAGGAGGTCGCGCCGCGAAGGCCAGAGGTGACTGCGCAGGGCCCCCAGGAGCCCGCGCTGCCCGAGGCGGCCGGAGACCACGTTGCGCCAGACCCGGAGGTTCGGGACGAGGCCGAAGTCCTGAGGAACGAAGCCGATCCGCGAGCGCAGGAGGCGCAGCTCCGGCGGCCGGAGGCAGGCGGGTTCCTGCCCCAGGACCCGGACTCGTCCGGCAGCCGCCGGGAGTCCTGCCGCCAGGAGACGCAGGAGGGTGGTCTTGCCGGCACCACTCGGGCCGATGATGGCAACCTGTTCGCCCTCGCAGATCCGCAGATCGAGGCCGGCGAGGACGCTCCGCCCGCCGAGGCGGACGGCGGCCCCGGCCAGTTCGAACACCGCGCTCAGCCCTCCAGAAAGCCGAGGGAGCGGGCGACCTCGGCAATGGGTTCGAAGTCCCCGTTCCGGGCCAGGATCAGACCTTCCTTGCGCCCGATGAGCGCCAGAAGGACCGGGTCGTCGAGACCGACCAGAGTCTCCTGCAGCCGGTCGATGAAGCCGAGTCCGAAGCGCTCCTCCAGAACCGGGTGGGCGGTCCAGTGGTAGTCGGGGTACGGCGGGGTCGTCCAGACCACGCGTACGACCTCGGGGTCGATCTCTCCCTTTTCCACCAGGGCATCGTAGACCTGGAAGTTCAGGACGCCGCAGTCCACAGTGCCATCGGCGACCCACAGGGCGGTGAGGTCGTGGGCGCCGCTGAAACGGGGCTCGCTC
>JALUUN010000170.1 GCA_027021325.1 Planctomycetota bacterium | reverse complement strand
GCAACAGGCAACAGGTGGGAGATGTTCATGGAAGCGACCCTATTCCGGGAATCCCGGCCTGTCAAGCCAGGCTGCCGCTGGACTCCGGCAGCAGGAACCGAACTCCTGAGAAGGCCGCCGGCCGGAAGCGAGGGCGAGGGTCCATGGGCCCTCCCCGCGCCCCGTGCACCCCTCAGTCATCCTCGGCGCGGCCGTTCGGATGGCAGTTCAGGCAGGCGTTCGAGTTGTACTGGTAGCCGTTGACATCGCTGTGCTTGTCGTCCATGTCCGGCTGGGTGTGGGCATGGCAGTCGATGCAGGTGAAGGCCGCGAAGCTGCCCGGGCTCGGGTGGCAGTCGGAGCAGTCGAGGCTTCCGTGGGGGCCGCCGTTGATCGGGAAGGAGTGGTCGAAGTCCGCGCCCTCCCAGCCGGAGGTGTTGTGGCAGAGATTGCAGGTGGTCGGGAAGCCCGCGGCCTGGTGATCCGGGTCGTTCGTGTTCAGGTAGTCGTCCAGGTGGCAGGCGACGCACTGGCGCGGCGTGCCGGCATAGACGCCACCCGCGTGGCAGGCCGAGCAGTCCGCCCCGGCATGCGCCCCCGTCAAGGGCCAGAAGGAGTGGTGGAAGCCCGCCCCCTTCCAGGCCACCGGGATGTGGCAGCGCTCACAGCTCGAGGTCCAGCCGGAGGCCAGATGGTCGGGATCCACCGCCCGCTGCAGGTCGCTCTGGTGGCAGGACTCGCAGCGCGTGTCCACCGGCGTGAAGACGCCGGCCTCGCTTCCCGGGTGGCACTGCCAGCAGGCCGCCGCCACATGGGCGCCGACCAGGGGGAAGCGCGTCCGGGCGTGCTTCTCGATCTGCTCCGAGGGCCGCCAGTTCTCCTGGTTGTGGCAGTCGGCGCATTCCGGCCCGAGCAACCCCAGGTGTACGTCTTCGTGGCAGCCCGCGCAGCCGCGCGCGGCGAACATGGCCACCGGCCCGCGGTCGTTGTGGCAGCGCAGGCACTGGGCGGCGGCGTGGGCTCCTTCCAGCGGAACTCCGGTCTCGGCCTCGTGGTCGAACTGGAAGTCGGCGCGGATCGTGTTCCAGTCGCTGCCCTCGTGGCAGAGGGTGCAGTCGGCCGGGAAGCTGTCGTGGGGGATCACCGGGCCGAAGCCGTCCCACCAGCCCTGGGGACCGACGTCCTGGGGCCCCGTGAGGGAGCAGGCCATGCCCACGGCCAGGGCCAGAGCCAGGGAAGCCAGCAGGAAGCTGCGGTGGCGCGAGTCGGTCGGGGCGGAAGCCATGCTCAGAACATCTGCTGGAGGAAGAGGCCGAGGGAGAGGGTGTCCTGGTTCTCGCCGAAGCGCTGGTCCACGCGGGCCGAGAGACTGAGGCCGGAGTCCAGCCAGTGGTCCCAGCCCAGGCGCAGGACATGCTGGAGGTCGGTGGCGTCGCCCTCGAAGACGCCCTGGTTCCGGTACTCCGCGCTCTCGAAGCCTGCGCGGAAGGTGCCGCTCGCCGTCGGCAGGCTGGCGTCGGCGCGCAGCCCGGTGACGGAGGTGAAGAGGCCGTGGTTGATGAAGGCCTCGCAGCCGAGGTCCACGCGGTCGGCCAGGACCCGCTGCCAGTCGAAGCGCAGGTCGCCGCCGAATCCGTCCTCACCCTCGTCCGTCCAGCGGTTGACGCCGGCGCTCACCCGCCAGTCCGGGGTGAGGGCCCACCAGCCGCGTAGGTCCAGACGGTCGTACTCGCGGTCGAAGATCGCGGGATCCGTCGTGTCGAAGACCTGGAAGCGCAGGGTCTCGGGAAAGCGGCTGCGGCGGTAGCCGAGGAGCAGGCCGTCGCCGCCCTCGGAGCGGAGTCCGGCGTGGACCTGGAACTCGGTCAGTTCGGTGCCCGAACCCTTGGCGGTGTCCTGGCTGTCGTAGAGATCCAGCCAGGCCGTGGAGGAGAGGTAGAGGCCGGTCGCCCGGCCGTAGCGCAACTTGCCGAGGAGGAGATCGCGGTCCGCGGTGCCGTCGTGCCAGGTCCTCTGGTAGCCGCCGCCGAAGCGGACAAGCCCCTCCTCGGGATCCGTGTAGGAGTAGAACACGGCGGTCTGCAGGTCGTCGCCGGTCCCGAGTTCGGAGGTGGGCTCGGGCATGTAGCCCACGCTGGCGCCAAAGCGGTTGGCCTCGCCCAGACGGTAGCCGACCTCGACGCCGTCCAGCAGCCCGAACTCCGGGAACTCGTTCTGGAGGAAACGGCCGGCCTCGAAGAACAGAGCCTGCTGGCGCGTGCCGCCCTGGTCGTAGCTCAGGCGGTCCAGGCGCAGGGTGGTCTCGCTGGTCGAGGGCACGCCGCCGGACTCGAAGCTGCGCCAGTTGAACTCCACGTCCAGGTGGAGGCCTCCGCCCTGGCCGAAGGGGTTCTGGACGTCCACGTCCACGCCGCCGCGGGCGAAGTTGAAGGAGGAGCCCTCGCCCCCGCCGTACTCCGAGCGGTCGAAGCTCGTGTACACCCGGCCGCGCCAGACCATCGGCCGGTCCTCCGGATCGAGGCCGCGGGCCAGGAGCGGCTGGTTCGTGTCCCAGTCCTCGATGGGCTCCTCCCAGGGCGGGTGCTCGGGGACGCCCTCCGGCGGCGCCTCCTGCCCGCCGGCGGGCCGGCGGCCGGGCGGGATCGTCGCCTCGCAGCGGGTACCCGGAACGATCCCCTCCGCCGGCCCGAGGAGGCGGACCTCCGCGCGCCGGTCCCCGACCGAGACCACCTCCGCCTCGACCGCCGGCCGGCCGAGCGGCAGGAGGCGCACACGGTCGCCGGGCTGGAGGCCGGTCTCCGAGCCGATGTCCAGCGTGGCGGTGGCGCCGCTCAGGTCCACGACGCGGCCCTCCACCGTGCCGCCGGCCTGGGCCGGAAGAGCCGGCGGACGCAGAAGAGCGAGGAGCCCAGGCAGGAGGAACAGGAGCGGGACGGAACGGCGGAGACTCATCGTTCGAGGGCGGCGCCCGCGGCGTGGCAGTCCTGGCAGCGGGTGCCGAGCGGCTTGTAGCGGACCACCTCGCGGCCTCCGCCCACGGGCCAGGGACGGTGGCAGGCGGAGCAGTCGAGGGAGGCGTGGACTTCGTCGAGGGGGAAGCGGCTGTCGCGGTCGTGGTCGAAGTCCAGGGCGTGGAAGTCGGGGCCGGTCCGGTGGCAGGAGGTGCAGTCCGTGCGGCCGGCGCGGGCGAACTGGCCGGCGTGGGGGTCGGCGTGG
>JALUUN010000169.1 GCA_027021325.1 Planctomycetota bacterium | reverse complement strand
GCAGACTGCACCGGATTTTCCCCGTTCCGGTGTGCTCCTGCGCACTAATCTGGAAGGGACCCCGGGTCCTCCCCGCACCTCGCTCCATCCCCCGCCATGAGCAGTTCTGCCCCGGAACGCCCTGCCTTCCTCATCCTCTGGATCCTTGCGGTGACCGCCGCTTCGGGCGCCGTCGTGGAGACCCTGCCCGGCCCCGGCGAGGAGGCCCTCGAGCCCGCGAGCGGCCGTCCGCTGGCCGGCGAGCCCGGCACCCGCCCGGCGCTCCTGGAGGAGGAGATCCTGGAGAAGTACCTGGACCTGAATCCGGTCCAGGCGGTCAGCGACGCCCGCGCTCCGGAACTCACCCAGGCCGCGCCCGAGGCCCGGCGACTCCAGGTCCGCGTCTTTGCCGAGGGCCGCCCCGTCGACGGGGCGCGCCTGAGCCTGCGCCACCTGGACCTGGACCGGGAACTCGCCGGTGCCACCGCCCGCGCCGGCGGCCTCGCCGAGTTCCACATCCTCCCCGGTACCGGCGCCCTGGTGCTCCGGGGCACCTGGGACTCCCCCGAGGGACGCCGCTACCAGGGCCTCGCCGCCCTGGACACCTCGGCCCGCGACCTCCCCGAGAGCCTGCGCCTGGACCTGCGTCCCGCCGCCGAGATCCCTGCCGCCCCGCCGCCGCTCCGCAACGATGGCGTCGTCGCCGAGTCCGGCCGTCCGCTGGGCCCGCGTCTCCGCGACGCCTGGGTGCGGGACGCCCGCTGGGCCCTCCTCGAGGACCGCGTCCTCGAGGAAGAGGACGAAGGCTCCTCCCGCCCGGGCCGCCGGGTCCGGGTGCGCTTTCTCCTGAGCCACCACCCCTGGGCCGCAGGCGCCTTCCTCGGCCATCTCCTCGTCTGGGTGGACGGAGAGCCCGTGGCCGAGGAGGAACTGGACACCCTCCTGGACGAGATCGCCGAGGAGCTCCCCGAGGCCCTGGGCGAGGAGCTGGGCCGCCGCCAGGCCCGGCGTCTGGTGCGGAACCGCGTCCGCGACGGCCTGGAGACGGCCGACCTCGGCCGCCTCGCCGGGCTGGTCCCGCCCTCCCTGATGCCCGATCCCAGCGACCTGGAGTGGGTCCTGAGCCTCGACGAGGACCGGGTCCTGGACCTCCTCAAGGAACTCGAGGCCCTGGTCCTCGAGCCCTCCGCCTCCTGAGGACGCCTGAGGGCGGACGCCCGTCCTGCGGCTCTAGGGGGCCACGAACTTCCCGGACTTGCGCCGCTTGCGCCGGATGATGCGGCGCCCGCCCGCCGTCTTGGAACGGCTGCGGAACCCGAACTTGCGGCGCTTGCGGTTCGACTTGCGGATCTTGGTCTTGCGGCCTTTCACGGCTTGATGCGGGGCAGGGCCGCGCCTCAGTCGCGGGCGGCTTCGGCGAGGTCGGAGAGGGTGAGGATGCGGACCGTATTCGTGGCCCCCGACACGGCGAAGGTGCCGGTGAAGGCGACCACGAGGTCGTCGGGCTTGAGCCAGCGGACGCGGCCCAGGAGGGAGGCGGCCTTCCGGTTCATCTCGTGGACGCTCCGGAAGCGCCCGATCAGGGCCGGCCGGACCCCCCAGTAGAGGGCCATCCGGTGGAAGGAGCGCGGATCGCTCGTCACGCCGATGAGGGGGCGTTTGGAGCGGAAGGAACTGAGGAGCTTAGCGGACCTTCCGGATTCCGTAAAGGCCAGGAGCAGCCGCGCCCCGCAGCGGCGCGCCGCCTCCACCGCCCCGTCCATCAGGGCCTTCTCGACGGTGGTCGGGCCCTCGTCCTCCCGGTGGAAGAGGAAGCCGGGCAGGCGCGAGGAATGGCGGAAGAGCTCGGCCTCGGTTCGCTGGACGATGCGGTGCATGGTGCGCACCGCCTGCAGCGGCCAGGCGCCGACCGCGGTCTCCCCGGAGAGCATGACCGCATCCGAGCCGTCCAGGACGGCGTTGGCCACGTCCGAGACCTCGGCCCGCGTCGGCGTCGAGTTCTCGATCATGGTCTCGAGCATCTGGGTGGCCGTGATCACCGGCGTGGCGCGCTCGATGGCGCGGGAGATGATGCGCTTCTGCACCGTGGGCACGACCTCGTGTCCCATCTCCACGGCCAGATCCCCGCGCGCCACCATCACCGCGTCCGCCGCCTCCAGGATCTCGTCCAGGTTGCGCACCGCCTCCGGGTGCTCGATCTTGGCGATCACCGGAGCGGCGTAGTCGCAGGCCTCCATCTCCGCGCGCAGCACCGCGATGTCGGCGGCGGAGCGCACGAAACTGAGGGCCAGATAGTCGAGGCCGGCCTCGGCGGCGAAGCGGATGTCCTCGAGGTCCTTGGGGCCGAGGATCGGAGCCGACACCCGGCTGTCGGGGAGGTTGACACCCTGGCTGGAGAGGATCTCCCCGCCGCGCCGTACCCGGGCGCGGATGCGCCTGCGCCCGGCTTCCTCGACCACCAGTTCCAGGCGCCCGTCGCGCAAGAGGATCCGGTGCCCCGGCTCCAGGTCGCGGCCCAGGCCGTCGTAGTCCACGGGCAGCCAGGGTTCCGCGGCCGCCGCCTCTGCCACCGGCCGCAGTTCCAGGATCTGGCCGCGCTTCAGCCGGCGCGGCCCCGGGAAGCGGCCCAGGCGCAGGCGCGGCCCGCGCAGGTCGGCGAAGACCGCCACCGGCCGTTCCAGTTCGCGGCGCAGCCGGTACAGGATGCGGATCCAGCGCCGCCGTTCCTCGTTGCTGCCGTGGCTCATGTTGAGCCGGAAGGCGTCCACGCCGGAGCGCACCATGTCCCGGATCCGGGCCTCGGTGGCCGAGGCCGGCCCCAGAGTGGCGACGATCTTGGTGCGGGTCTGGTTCCGTTCGAGCACGGAGGCCTCCGGCCCGGGAGCGCCTCAGTCGAGGAGCTTCTTCTCGCGCAGGGCGGACAGATCGCGGCGGATGGCCTCCGCCGACTTGTGCAGCTGCTCGCGTCCGGCGTCGCTGAGCTCCAGCTCCACCACCCGTTCGACGCCGCGCCGGCCGAGGATGCAGGGCACCCCCATGTAGATGTCCTCGAGCCCGTACTGGCCGGTGAGCCAGGCGGCGCAGGGCAGGAGCCGGTGCTCATCGCGCAGGATGGACCTGGCCATGGCCACTGCGGCGGCCGCCGGCGCGTAGTAGGCCGATCCGGTCTTCAGGAGCTGCACGATCTCGGCACCGCCGTGCCGGGTGCGCTCGTTGATGGCTTCGATCTCCTCC
>JALUUN010000168.1 GCA_027021325.1 Planctomycetota bacterium | reverse complement strand
GACCCGCGGCGGGGCGGAACGGGCGACCTCGGGGGCCAGTTCCCGGGCCGCCCGGACCTCCCGGCGGCCGGGCTCCAGGCCGAGGCGGCGCAGGAACTTCACCAGCCGCAGGATCCGCACCGGATCCTCCTGGAAGCGCACCCGCGGATCGCCGATCGTGCGCAGACGCCGGCGCTCGACGTCCTGGACGCCGTCCACCCAGTCCACGATCTCGCCCCGGGAGGGATCCAGGAACAGGCCGTTCACCGTGAAGTCGCGGCGCCAGGCGTCCTCGCGGGCGCTGCCGAAGGTGTTGTCGTCGCGGATGATGTCCACCTCCTCGCCGTCGAGCTCGGGCGGCGCGGCGCGGAAGGTGGCGACCTCGAAGACCTGGCGGCCGGAGTAGACATGCGCCAGCTTGAAGCGGCGGCCGATGATCCTCGAGCGCCGGAACAGGCGCCGCACCTGTCCGGGCCGGGCCGAGGTGGCGATGTCGAAGTCCTTGGGCCGGCGGCCGAGGAGGAGGTCACGGACGCAGCCGCCGACAAAGTAGGCCTCGTGCCCGGCCTCCTGGAGCCGGCGCACGATCTCGACCCCGCGCCGGTCCAGCCGCCGCGGCGGGAAGGGCAGGGGGAAGCGCTGGGGCGACGCCGGCGGCTCCATGCCGCTTCAGGATAGCCCTTTCTCCGGCGCCGGCCGCAGCCAGGCCAGGAGCCGCTGCCGCTCCGCACCGTCGGGACCCGGCAGGCGCCACTCGGCGAGCCGGGGTTCGCGGAAGCCCGCACGCAGCTCCCCCGGCAGGGCGGCCCAGTCGGCGGCGAAGCGCGGGCCGCCGAAGAGGAAGAGGTGCCCGGGCCGGAGCCGGGCCCTGCGCAGCCGCGCCAGCAGCCGCGCCAGGGGCTCCACCGCCCGCGCGCTCAGAGCCTCGGGACGGGCATGGTGGAGCTGCTCCTCGGCGGCGGCGCGGACCACCTCGACGCCGCCGAGATCCAGGCGCTCGGCGGCCTCGGCCAGGAAGGCGGCCTTCTTGCCGTTGCGCTCCAGGAGGACGAACTCGGTCTCCGGCATCAGGATCGCCCAGACGAGGCCGGGAAGGCCGGCCCCGCTTCCCAGGTCGTGGATCCGGCCCAGGCCCGGCGGCAGGAAGCGCACGGCCTCGGCGCAGTCGAGGAGGTGGAGGTCCAGGAGAGCCTCCCAGGAGCGGGCTCCCGTCAGGTTGGTCCGGGTGTTGGCGGCCAGGACCAGGCGCCCGTAGTCGAGCAGCCGCTCCAGGGGACCCTCGGGCGGGTCGGCCACAGCGGCCACCGCCCGGCGCAGGCGTTCCACGGCCGCGGCGGGCGGCGGCGGCAGGGTCTCCAGGACCTTCTCGGGAATCCCGGGAAAGGGCGGCACCCGGGCATGGTAGAGAAGGGGGGCGCGCCCGCCTCCCGGACATGACCGGATCCGCTTCCCCGCCGCCGAGCCCCGCCGAGGCCCTCTTCGCGAGCCTCCTCCAGCAGGCGGAGCAGGAGGGCGGCGACCCGCGGCCGCTCCTGGCCGAGGCCCGGGCGGCGCGGCCGGACCTGGCCGGGGAGCTCCTGCGCCTGGAACGGGAGCACTTCGGCTTCCTGGTCTCCCTGCTGCGCGAGGAGGAGACGCGCGAGGCCGACCCCGGCGGCCCCCTGGCGCGTCTGCGCGAGCGTCTCGCGGAAGCGGCGCGCCTCGGGCGCTACGAGATCCTGGGATCTCTGGGCGAGGGCGGCATGGGCGAGGTCCTGCGGGTCCGGGACCGGATCCTGCCCCGGGAGCTCGCCCGCAAAGGGCCGCGGCGCGGAGGGCCTTCCGACCCGCGTGCCGACGCCTTCCTGGTCGGCGAAGCCGAACGCACCGCCGCTTTGGACCACCCCGGCGTGGTCCCGGTCCACGACCTCGGCCTGGACGAGGAGGGGCGCCCCTGGTTCACCATGCGCGAGCTGCGCGGGCGCACCCTGGCGCAGATCCTGGCCGAGCGCCGGGAGGGAGAGGAGGGCCTGGGCCTGCCCGCGGCGCTGCGCGTTCTCCTGACGGTCTGCGAGACCGCCGCCTTCGCCCACACCCGCGGCGTCGTCCACCGCGACCTGAAACCCGCCAACATCCTCGTCGGCCCCTTCGGCGAGACCTGGGTCCTGGACTGGGGGCTGGCCGAGGACCGGTCCGCCGCCGGCGTGGCCGCCGGGACTCCCGATTACATGGCGCCGGAGCAGGCGCGCGGTGAGGCGCCCGATCCGCGCAACGACGTCTGGTCGGTGGGCGCCATCCTGCACGAGCTCCTGCACGGGCGGCCGCCCTGGCAGGAGCCCGGCCGGCGGCGCCGTCCGGCCGAGATCCTGGAGCTCCTGGCCCGGGGGGCGGAACCGCCGCCGCCGCCGGCCGCGCCGGGCGCGCCGCCGGCCCTGCAGGCCCTGGCCGCGTCCTGCCTGCGGGCGGAGCCCGCCGAGCGCCCGCGGGACCTCGGCGTGGTCGCCGCCCGCCTGCGCGCCTGGCTGGACGCCCGCGTCCAGGCCTGGCCGGCCTACCGCGCCGGCCTCGCCGCCGCCGAAGCGGCGCTCCGCGACTTCGACCCGGTCTCGGCGCGCCACTTCCTGACCGCGGTCCCGCGGGAGCACGCCGGCTGGGAACTCGACCACCTCGAGGAGCGCCTGCGCGAGCGCAGCCTCGCCGTCCTCCGTGACTGGAAGCGGGCCCTGCGCGTGGTCCGCTTCCACCCGCGCCGCCCCTGGCTTCTCACCGCCTCCTGGGACGGCCGCGTGCGGCTGCTGCCGGTGCCCGGAAGCGGCGCAGAGGCCCCGGGGTGGACCGCCGTCCACCGCGCCTATGTCACCTGCGCCGCCTGGGGGCCCGGCGAGGAGCCGGACTTCGTGGTGAGCGGCGGCTACGACGCCCGCCTCCAGGTCGTGTCCGCCGGAACCGGCGAGATCCTCGCCGTTCTCGAGGCCGGGGAGCGCCTCGCCAGCCTGGCGGTCCACCCGGAGCGCCCGCTGGTTGCGGCCGGCGACTATGCCGGCCGCATCCTGCTCTGGGATCCCCTGGCCGATCCGGAAGGGCGTGCGCTCCGCTTCTGCGGCCCGGGCGGGCGCGCCCATCCCGCGCCGGTCCAGGCCCTGGCCTTCCAGGAGCGCGCCGAGGGTCTGCGGCTGGTGAGCGGCGCCTGGCAGGCACCGGTCCCCGGCGGCGAACCGGATCTCCTCCTCTGGGACCCGGAGGCACCCGAGGCGCCGGCCGGACGCCTGC
>JALUUN010000167.1 GCA_027021325.1 Planctomycetota bacterium | reverse complement strand
ACGATGTGTTTGTTCGGATCCGTGATGTCCTTGCTCGAGGTCCGAGCGCCCTCCTGGAACTTGATCTTGCTGCCGGAGACCGCCTCCCAGGCATCGAATGCCTTGCGGATGGCAACCTCGTGGCTGCCGTCCGTGATGTCGTCCGAGCCGGCGTTGTTCAGGCGCCAGTCGATGGTGTTCGAGGGCCAGGACAGGGTCCTGCCGCCGAGCACGATCCGGACATAGGCCTCGGCGCCTCCGCCGCCGGCGGCGAAGGCGAAGACCAGACACAGGAATCGGGCGAGGCGACGGCGGCGGTCAGCCTTCGCGCTGGCGCAGGACTTCCTGCTGGACGCGGATGAGGAACTCGTCATAGGAGAGGGCTTCGAGCGGGCTGTCCGGCCCCGAACGAGCAGCTCCCACGACCCACGGCCCGTCGTCCCCCGTCTCCAGGACCCGGAAGGTCCCGGCCGAGAGGCCCACGGGAAGCCGCCAGCGGGCTTCGGGATCCTCCTGGCTCAGGAACAGGAGGACCCGGTCCCCCGCCTCCAGGGCGGGCATCCCGGGGATGTGGAGGCCGCGGCCGGCGACGGCCCCGCCCGGGAGCGTGAACTCCTGGACGGAGGCGAGGCGCCCCTTGAGGGGAACTCGGCTGCTGGCGACCACCTGGGTGGCGATGGTGCCGTCCGGGCGAAGGAGCGGCGTCGTCTCGAGGATCTCGAAATCGGCGATCCAGTCGGCGTGGGCCACCAGGGCGGGCAGATCCGGGAGCCCCGCCTCGTGGACCGAGGAGGAGGCACGGAGCTGCTGCCAGGCGCCTGCCGACAGGAAGAGAGCCAGGAGAAAGGCGATTACGGGGCGGTGCACGCCCCCATTGCGGACGCAGCCAGTGGGAGTCCAGGGGCGGATCCCCCCTCCCGCCGGCGGCTCGGCCCGAAAAAGGACTGAAGTCGCCGGCTCCCGGCTCAGGGACGGGAGCGCAGGGCCTCGATCTCCGCCCGCAAGGCCTCGATCTCAGCGCGGAGCTCCTCGATCCGGGCGCGCAGCCGGGCCTCCCGGGCGGCGCGTTCCGCAGGACCGCCTTCGGCCCGCTCCGGCCCGCCCGGCCGGCGGCGGTGCTTCTCGGCAGCCTCCCGGAGGCGGGCGACGGTGGCCTCGACACCGGCATAGCCGACCCAGTGCTCGGCCGGCTCTCCTTCCGGAGTCAGGACCCGCAGGTCGGGGATGCCCGCAACCCCATACTCCGAAGCCAGTTCCGGATGCTCTTCCACGTCGATCCGGACCACCACGAAACGCGCCAGGAGGTCCTGGAAGGAGGGGTTGTCGAGGACCTCCGCCTCCAGCTGCCGGCAGGGACCGCACCAGGAGGCGTGGAAGTCGAGGAGCAGGGGACGTCCCGTGGCCCGGGCCTCCCGCAGAGCGGGGCCCAGAGGCCCTTCCGGAGCCGGGGCTTCGGCCTCTTCGCCGGGCGGGATGGGGGCGGCGGCACCGGGGACGGCCTGGATGCGGATTCGACGGCCCTCCTCGAGCAGGCTTCGGATGCGCTCGGCCTCCTCTTCGGGGAGATTCGCCAGGAAGCGCTCCATCTCCGGATCGGAGGACAGGAATCCGGCCGACGGCACGCTGGGCCGTCCGGCAGCCTCCCCGGGACGGCGGCCCAGGATCCCCTGCAGGCGCTGGACCCGGCCCTCACGGCGCACGGTCAGTTCGATCCAGTCCCCAGGACGGCTCCTCTGGAGCAGGGAGACGAGATCCTGGGGGGCGGCAACCGGCTCCTCGCCGGCGGCCAGGATGAGGTCTCCGGGCTGGAGGCCCATGAGGGAGGCGCAGGTCTTCTCGTGGACCTGGGCCACGGCCGCCCCCTTGCCCTCGGGAGCGGCGTCCAGGGAGACGCCCAGGAAGGCGCCCTGGGCCGCCAGGGGCAGGGCGGAAAAGAGGAAGGAGCAAACAAACAGGGACAGGAATCGGCGCATGGCAGCCCCCTCGAAGGGCGTTCAGCGGTGGTCGTGGTCCGGGGCGCCGGCGGAGACCGGCCCGCCCTCGTGGGATACGGGAATCCCCGGGATCCGTTGGAGCAGGTCCGGGCGCGCCTCCGGCGGCCAGGCTCCGTCGTAGAGCGGGGCGACGGGATCCCGGGCCCCCAGGGGCCCCCCCGGTAAGGCCTCCTCGCCCCAGGCCTCCGAAGCCAGGGCCGAAGCCCGGAGGAAGGCCAGGACATGACGCCGATCCTCGACCGAGAGAAGTTCGGGAAAGACGTGGGTCATGCGGCCCGGCACCTGGGGGATCGCCTCGGCGATGTCCTCCGCGTCCAGCCAGGTGAAGACCGCCCCCGAAGGCTCGGCCTCCATGAGGAGCATGCCCTCCGCCGAGCGTGCCAGCAGCATTCCGGTGAACAGGCGCTCGCCGTGGGTCTCCACCAGCCAGGTCTCGAAGCCCGGCGTCTGCCGCGCCTCGGGCCGGAGGATGGAGGCCAGGATCTCCTCCGGGGTCTGGACCAGGGCCAGACGCGTGAGTTCGGGCCCGGCCAGGGTTCCCTGAGCCCAGAAGACCGCTGGATAGCGCTCCTCCAGGGCCGGCAGCCGCAGCAGGTGGCAGCCGGAGCAGGCCGCGTCGTCGGGGCGGAAGAACAGGCGCTCGCCCTCGCCGGGGTCGCCGCCGAGGGTGGCGAAGGCCGCCCAGGGATCGGGCTCCAGGGGCGGAAGCTCCGGGATCCAGCGGCGTCCGGCCTCCCCCCCCGGGGCCGGGTTCAAGAACGCGAGGAGATCGGCCAGTTCCTGCTCGCCGAGGGCCAGGAGCGCCGAGCGCGCCCCCGGCATGGGCTGGCCCTCCCAGCCGGGCGCGGCGGCGACCGCGGGGTGCAGGAGGGACTCCAGGATCCAGGCGTCGCCCGGAACCCCCTCGGGGATCCCCGCCAGAACAACCGGGCGACGCTCCCGCAGGCGTTCCTGGAGAGGGGGTCCGCTGCGCCAGTGGGCGTCGAAGGCCGGCCCGCGGACCGGAGAGCCCTCGCCGTCCATGCGGTGGCACTCGAGGCAGCGGCCACGGCCGCGGAAGAGATCCCGTCCGCGGCCGGCGTCGGCCTCGAACCAGGCCCCCCCGGGCTCCTGGGCCGGCCCTCCTGGGGCCGCCGCGAGGAGAACCGCGAGCCCCAGAAGTCCGAGGGCCGGGGCCAGGAGCCGGAGCGCCGGGCTCACGACTCCCAGCCGGAGCTCTCGTCCACCTCGAGACGGGTTTCGCCGCCGCCGATCCGCACCTTC
>JALUUN010000166.1 GCA_027021325.1 Planctomycetota bacterium | reverse complement strand
TCCTGATCCTGTCCCTGGGCGCGGTCCTGGAGGGCGCCATCTTCGGCGACCACTGCTCCCCCATCAGCGACACGACGGTCCTCAGCTCCATCGCCTCGCGCTGCCACCACATCGACCACGTGCGCACCCAGGCGCCCTATGCCCTCCTGGCCGCGACGGTGGCGCTGCTGACCGGCTACCTGCCTGTGGCCTTCGTCGGGGTCCACCCCTTCCTCGGCCTGGGGACCGGCCTCCTGGTCCTGGCCGGCGCCCTGCGTCTCTTCGGCCGGCCGGCGCCCGGCGAAGCGACGCTGGCGGAGACCGCCTGAGGCGGGCCGGGCCGCGCCTTCAGCGCCGGCGTCCCGCCCACCGGGCCAGGAGAAGGAGCAGCAGCCCCGCCGCCGCCAGGGGCAGGTCGAGGCCGCCGCCACCCGCGGGCAGGGGCTCCAGATCCTCCGGCCAGTCCAGGGGCGGGGCCGGCAGGAACTCCTCCCGCGGCCAGGCCGGCGGCGGCTCCCGGGCGGCTTCCGGATCCCGGGCCCGGGCCGCCTCCAGGGCGGCCTGGAGGCGGGCCAGGGCCTCCAGGGGCTCGGCCCCGGGGAAGGGATCGCCGGCCGGAAGGAGCCCCCCGGGGCCGAAGGCGAGGTGCCGCCAGCTCCCCGCGGCCACCGCCTCCCCGGGTCCGGGCCGCTCGCGCAGGACCGCCCCCGGGTAGAGGGCGCGCAGCCCCCGGCGCAGGCCCTCCGAGGCCTCGCGGGGGATGGAGAAGACCAGCGGCCGGTGGACCCGGAGCTGGGGCCAGGGCAGGGGGTCCTCCTGGGCCGGGGCACGCAGGCGCAGGACCGTTCCGGGCGCCAGATCCGCCCCGAGGACGGCGATGCCTTCGGTCTCCCCCGCCGGGAGCTCGAGGATCCGCGTGCCGGCCTCGAGGCGGAGGGCGCCGGGCGCGAGGCGGATCCAGTGGACGCGCCAGGCGCCGTCCTCGAACCAGAGCTGGCGGAGGACGCCGCGGGCGTCCGCGGCGGGCCGGGCCGCGGCGGAGGGCCCCCAGTCCAGGTCCGGCGGCAGGCCCCGGGGCGGCGCCAGATCCGTCCGCACCCGGGTTCCCGGCGGCGGACCGAGGCGCCGCAGTTCCTCGAGGAGGCGGCGGGCGTCCACCGCCTCCCCCGGCCCGCCCACGGCCAGGACGCCCGCGGGCACCGGCCCCGGATCCGGCCCCAGGTGGGAGAGACTGCGGTCGAGGAGGAGCGGCCCCGGGGCCGGCGCGCTCCGGGGGCCGGCCAGGGCGAGAGCCCCGGCACCCAGGGCCAGGGCGCCGAGCCAGGCCTCCAGGGCCGCCCGGCGGCGGCGGCCGGAGGCCTGCGGAAGCCCCCGGAAGGGCTCCAGGCCGCCGACCGGCCAGGAGCGCGGGCGCCGGCGCAGGCTCCACCAGACCCAGGGCGGCACCAGCCCGAGGAGGAGCAGGAAGGCCGGGCTCTCAAACAAGGCCGGCCTCCCGCGCCCGGCGCAGCAGGCCGGCGGCGTCCCCGTGCAGGCCGAGTTCGAGTTCGAGGAGGCCCCGGGCGTCGCGGCGGCGGCGGCCGCCCTCCCGGAAGGCCCGCCAGGAACGGCGCCAGGCGGCCGGGTCGGCTCCCGGATCGGCAGCGAAGCCCGGAGCCTCCTCCTCGCAGGGCCGGAGCGCGAGGAGCTCGTGCGGCGGATCCTCCTCGCGGGGCAGGACCAGAACCACCCAGAGCCGGGCGCCGGTCCCGGGGTCCGCCCGCCGCAGACGCTCCATCCAGTCCTCCCAGGCCGGGCCCGCCCAGGGGTCGGTCAGAAGCACACTGCGGCGCGTGCCGCGGCGGCGGGGCGGCGGCGGCGGCAGGAGCTCCGCGTCCCGGGCCGCGGGTTCGGCCAGGGCCTCCAGAGCGGAGCGCAGGGCGCCGCGCCGGCCCGGCCCCTGGAAGCGCCGCCAGGGTCCCGGCCCGGCGGCGAGCCACACCGCCGCCCCGCCCTCCAGGGCCCGCCAGCCCAGGGCCAGGGCCAGGCGGCGCTGGTCGCGGTCGCGGACCGCTGTCCCCGGGCTCAGGCTGGCGCTCCGGTCCAGGACCAGGAGGAGTTCGCCGCCGCGTTCGGCCTCGCGCAGCCGCACCCAGGGCCGGCCGCGGCGGGCGGTCGCCCGCCAGTCCACCAGCCGCGGCGGGTCGCCGGGCTGGCCGGGACGGTGCTCGGTGCCGGGCTGGCCGCCGCCGCGGCGGCGCTCCTCGGCCAGGCCGGGACCGCGCCAGGGCCGGGGTGGCGGCAGGCGGCCCAGGGCCTGGAAGAAGGAGGCGGGGAAGAGTTCGGAGGCACCCACGCCGGCTGCTCACCAAAGGGACCGCCCGCGCGGCGGGCCCAGGACCCGGCCGTCGCGCAAGGCCGGTTCGCCGCGCAGCCAGACCTCCCGCGGGAAGCCACGCAGGCGCCAGCCGTGGAAGGGGCTCCAGCCGGAGCGCGAGAGGAGCCGGCTCTCGTCCACGCTGCGCTCCTCCTCGGGATCCAGGATGACGAAGTCGGCGTCGGCCCCCGGCCTCAACCTTCCCTTGCCGGGAATCCCGAACTCCCGGGCGGCGTCCGCGGTGGCCGCCCGCAGCACCCGTTCCAGGGGCAGGCCGTGGCGGCGCGCCACCTCGAAGAGGAGCGGCAGGAAGAGGTCCACCTGGGGAAAGCCCGAGGGCGCCTTGGCGTAGGGCCGGGCCTTCTCCTCCAGGGGATGGGGCGCGTGGTCGGTCCCCAGGCAGGCGATGCGTCCCTCGGCGAGGAGGGCGGCCAGGCCGTCGCGGTCGGCGGCGCTCTTGATGGCGGGGTTGACCTTGAGGCGGTTCTGGCCGAGGGCTTCGACCTCCTCCCAGCTGAGGAGCAGGTAGGCCGGGCCGGTGGAACCGCTCACGGGAAGACCGGACGCCCCCGCCTCGGCCACGAGGGAGGCGCCACGGGCCGTGGACAGGTGGAAGACATGCAGGCGGACGCCCGTGCGCTCGGCGGCGCGCAGGGCGGTCTCGATGCTTCGGACCTCGGCCTCCTCGTCGCGGATCCGGTGATGCAGAGTGGCGGCCGGCGTGCCGCGCAGGGCTTCGGCGTTGCGGCGCATGACCTCATCGTCCTCGCAGTGGGCGACGACCTTCGCGCCGGCCCGGGCAGCGGCCTCGAAGAGGCGAAGCAGGGTCGCCTCGTCCGGCACCCCGGCGGCGCCCGTGGAACAGCCGAGGAAGCACTTCAGGGCCGGGGTGCGGCGGGCCAGGGCCTCCAGTTCCGGCAGGGCCTCCTCGACGAGGTTGCCGTAGGCCCCGAAGTCCACCCGGCTCTTCGCCTCGGCGAGGCGGAGCTTCGCCTCCAGGATCTCCAGGCGGGTGAGGAGCGGCGGATTGTTCTGGATCTCCAGGACCGTGGTCACGCCGCCGTGGAGGGCCCCGGCCGAGCCGTGGGCCCAGCCCTCCTTGCGCTCCAGGCCGGGCTCGCGGAAGTGGACGTGGCAGTCCACGAGACCGGGCAGGATCCAGGCGCTTCCGAGCTCCCGGAGCTCCTCGCCGGGGAGCGGATCCAGGCCGGCCCCGGCAGCCAGGACGCGGCCGCCCTCGATCCGCAGGGCGGCATCCTCGAGGAAGGCCTCGCCGTCGAAGATCCGGGCCGCGCGCAGGAGCAGGCTCATCGCCAGAGCAGGGCCATGGCGGTGGTGTCGTCCTGGCGCCGGCCGCCGGCGAAGGCCTCCGCCTCGGCCAGGAGGCGGTCCAGCAGGCCGCCCGCCCCGCCCTTCCAGGCGCGGATCTCCGCCGCCAGGCGCTCGGCGCCGAAGACCTCGCCGGCGGCGCTGCGCGCTTCCGCCAGGCCGTCGGTATAGAGGAGCAGACCCGTCCCCGGGCCGAGGCCCTCGCGGACCTGCGTCTCGTGTCCGGCCTCGACGTCCACGCCCAGAGGCGGGCCGGTGCGGCCCAGGGCCTCCTGCCCCGCCGGTGTCCAGAGCAGGGCCTCGGGCGCCCCCGCCGAGGCCCAGGCGAGGCGCCCGTGAGCGGGCTCGAGAAGGCCGAGGAAGAGGGTCAGGAAGCGGCCCGGGTCCAGGGTTTCGCGGAGGTTGGCGTGGACCCGCCCCAGGACGCGGCCGGGGTCCGGGTCCAGGGGCAGGAGAGCGCGGATCTCGCCGCGCACCTCGGCAGCCAGGAGCGCCGGACCGACGCCGTGGCCGGTGACGTCGGCGACAGTGAAGGCCAGGCGCTTCCCGTCCTCCAGGAGCAGCCAGTCGTAGAAGTCGCCGCTCACTTCGGCGGCCGGGAGGCTGCGGGCGGCGATCCGGAGACCGGGCAGTTGCGGCGCCTCGGGCGGCAGGAGCTCGCGCTGGATCTCCGCCGCCAGGTCCATCTCGCCCTGAAGCCGCACCCGCTCGCGCTCCGCCTGCAGGGCGCGGGCGTTCGTGATGGCGATGGCCGCCTGCCGCGCCAGGGCCTCGAAGAGCTCGCGGTCGGTGCGCGTGAAGACCTTGCGCTGCACCCGGCTGTCCACGTAGATCGCCCCCAGGGTGCGTTCGCCGAAGCGCAGCGGCGCGCACAGGACCGAACGCAGCCGGAGCTCGAAGATGGACTGGCTGGCGCGCAGGGCCTCGCTGTCGCTGCCGACCTCCTCGGTCACCGGCCGCCCCTCGCGCAGGGCGCGCTGGACCACCGTGGTCGAGAAGCCGACCCGGGAGGGATCGCGGGGCCGGCCGTCGGCTCGGCGCGCCCGCACCGCCTGGAGGCCGCCGCCGTCCTCGCCGCCCAGGAGCAGCAGGGCCTGGTCGGCCTCGGCGACTTCCAGGCTGCGGGCCAGGATGCGGTCCAGGACCGCTTCCACGTCCAGGGTCGAGCTGAGGTCGGCCAGGGCCTCGAGGAGCAGGCGCAGGCGCGGGTCGTCGCCGACCGAGGAGGGTTCGTCCGGCCCGGAGGCGCTGGAGGAGCGGGAGCCGCGGAACATCGGCGGGGGGACGGTCGGACGGGGCCGGAGGGCCTACACTAGCGCCCCAGCCTAGCCGGGAGGGTCCTTCCCTCCCAGGTCCCTTCCCCGCCCGCGGGCCATGAAGATCGAGACCCAGACCCTCGAGGACTGTGCCGTCCTGCGCCTTTCCGGCGACTTCGAGACCTATGCCATCGCCGGTTTCCTGGAGGCCGTGGAGGAAGCACGCCGCGCCGGCCACGACCTCCTGGTCCTGAACCTGCGCCGCGTGGACTTCCTGAACTCCACGGCCATCGGCTCCATGCTGCGGGTGCGCAAGGAGCTGCGCGCCGCCGGCGGCGGCCTGGCCCTGGCGCGGCCCTCGGCCTTCGTGCGCGGGGTCCTGGAGAAGCTCGGCCTCGGCGAGGTCCTGGCGGTCTACGAGAGCGAGGAGGAGGCGGCCGGGGCCCTGCGCCGGGAGCAGGCCTCGCGCCAGGTGGAGGCCGCCCCCGGCGAGGAGGACGCCGCCCTCTTCTTCCGCTTCTACGACCAGGAGCGCGCCGACCTCCTCGGCCGCCGCGGCGTCGCCGCCGGCGAGATCGCCCTCCTCGACCTGGACGGCCTGACCTTCACCTGGAACGGCGGCCGCCACGGCTTCGACGAGGAGGCCATGCGCCGTCTCCTGGCGCCGGGCACCGCCCTGGCCCTGAAGTTCCGCCTGCCCCTCTACAGCAAGCGCACCTACTACGTGGCCGATGCCGAGGTCAGCGACCTGAAGGTCGAGGACGGGCGCGCCCGGGTGCAGGCGACCTTCACCTCCCTGGACAGCGACGCCACCGCCGCCGTCCGCCAGTACGTGGCGGACATGGAGCTCGTGCGCCAGGAGCTCGACGCCGCCCGGCGGGCGGAGTGAGCGCCGGCCTTCAGCCCCCGAAGGGCTCGGCGTCCTGGATGAAGTTGCGGACCGCCTCGGCGGTGCGCCGGGCCTGACGCGCCTCCTCGCGCACCAGGTCGCGGATGGAGAGAACGCCGAGGACCGTGCCATCGGGTTCCACCACCGGCAGGTGGCGGATGTGGTGCTCCCGCATCAGGCGCATGCCGTCGGTGTGAGGCTGCTCCGGGCGCGCGGTCACGATCTGCCGGGTCATGACCTCGGAGACGCGGGTCGCGTCGGTGCGCAGGTCCTTGAGGAGGACACGCTTGAGGATATCGCGCTCGGTAAACAGGCCGAGGAGGCGGCCCTTTTCGTCGAGGATGCAGACACAGCCGACGTTCACCTCGGCCATCTTCTTGGCCGCTTCACGGACCGTGGCGTCCGCCGGGATGGAAACCACGCCCAGGTCGGGGTTCAGGAGTTCCCGCAGGGTCGTCATGCAGGATCCATCCTAACAGACCGGTCTCCGGGCCCGGCATCCCCGGCGGAATGGGGCGCCGTCTCAGCCCGCAGAGGGAATTCCCAGGGCCTCGCGCACCAGCCGCGCGCGCTCCCGGTCCCGCTCCTCCGGCCCCAGGGAACGGCCCACCTGGAGCTGCAGATGGCCGGGCTGCAGGCGGAAGCTCAGCTCCAGGAGCCGGTGCGGATCCAGATCCGGAGCGCCCTCAGGGAGCAGGCCGCCGAGGGTCGCCAGGCGCAGGATGCCGAGGCACTCCAGGGCGGACTGGGTGGCCAGGGCCTCGGCACCGGCCAGGGTCTCCAGGGCCCTGGCGACATGCTCCTCGAGCAGGCGGCGGTGCTCCTCACCTTCGAAGAGCTGGTGCCGGACCTCGCGTTCGAACTCCACAACCCGGGCGGTGAAGCCGCGCACCCGTTCGACCTGCTCGGCCTGGGTGGTGCCCAGGGTGGACTGGTTGCTGATCTGGTAGAAGTCGCCCATGGAACCGCTGCCTTCGCCGTGGAAACCGCGCACCGCGAGCTGGCTGCGCTGGGCGGTCTTGATGACCTTTTCCAGGGGCTGGCGGGCCCGCCCCAGGGCCGGCAGGTGCAGGAGGACGCTGGCGCGCAGGCCGGTGCCGAGATTGGTCGGACAGGCGGTCAGGAAGCCGTAGCGCTCGTGGGTCGCGAAGGGGAACACGCGCCCCACCTGCAAGCTCAGGGAGCGGGCGGCGCGCTGCACGGCCGGGAATTGGAGGCCCGGGGCGATGGCCTGGATCCGGAAGTGGTCCTCCTCGTTGACCAGGATGCCTCGCGTCTCCTCCTCGCCGAACGCGAGGAGGGTCGGCCGCGGCGCCTCCAGGAGGTCGCGGCTGGCGAGGTTGCGCTCCACGAGGAGGTCGCGTTCGACCTCCTCCAATTCCCGGGGATCGAGGGCCACGGCCTCGCCGATCCAGTCCCGGACATGCTCCCGGACCCGGGCACAGAGCACCTCCGCCTCGTCCTCCGGCAGAAGGTGCGGGAAGCGGGTGCGCGCCAGGTTCCGGGCCAGACGCACCCGGCTGGAGACCACGACGTCCCCGTCGGGCGCACCCTCCCGGAGCCAGCCGGGGGTGCGAGCGGGAAGGGGTTCGAGCCGCGGATCCATGGCACGGAATCCTAGCAATCGGTGGCCGCGGGTTGGATCCTCCGCCGGGCGCGAGCAGACTGGAGGCGATGGCCTCTCCGCAGCGGGACCCGGCGCTCCTGCCGGCCACGGACGCGCGCCGCATCCTCGCCGCCCTGCTCGGCGTGATCCTGGCCGGCACCCTCGGCTACCGCTGGATCGAGGGCGTCCCCTGGCTGGACGCCCTGTACATGACGGTGATCACGATCACCACCATCGGCTACGGCGAGGTCTTCCCCCTGAGCACCGCCGGCCGGGTGTTCACGATCCTGCTCAGCCTGGCCGGGGTCTTCGTCCTGTTCTTCATGGCCGGGGTGGTCCTCGCCCGGGCCCTCTTCGAGAATCTCCCGCGACTGAGGAGACGGCGCATGCAACGCGAGATCGACCGCCTGCAAGACCACGTGATCCTCTGCGGCTCGGGGCGCCTGGGCGAGATCGTCCTCCAGGAGCTGCGCCGGGCCGGCCGGCCCTTCGTCGTCCTGGAGAAGGATCCGGATCGCTGCCGGGCCCTCCAGGAGGAAGGCATCCTCGCCCTGGCCGGCGACGCCACCGACGAGGAGCTGCTGCGCCGGGCGGGTATCGAACGGGCCTCCGGAGTCATCGCCGCCGTGCACACCGATGCCGACAACATGTACATCGCCCTCACCGCACGCCAGCTCAATCCCCGCTGCCGCATCATCGCCCGCGCCGAGGACGAGCAGTCCGCCGCCAAGCTGCAGCGGGTCGGCGCCGACCAGGTCGTGACCCCCTATCTCCTCGGAGGCCGGCGCCTGGCCCATGCCCTCCTCCGTCCCTCGGTGGTGGATCTCGCGGACCTGGCCCTCGGCGGTCCCGACAGCGAGGTCCTCCTCGAGGAACTGGAGCTTCCCCCCGGGACGCCGGAGGACACCACGCTGGCGGGCCTGGAGGTCGGCAGCCGCTTCGGCCTCGTCGCCGTCGGGCTGCGGCCGGCCGGCGAGTGCCGGCTGCGCTTCCAGGTCGGCGCCCGGGATCCCCTGAAGGCCGGCGACCGGCTCCTGGTCCTGGGGCCGCGCACCGCCCTGGATCGCTTCGAGGCCTTCCTCGCGGAACAATCCCGCGCCTCGGCCTGAGGCGGCCGCCGGAGCGGCCTCAGAGAATGGACTTCCCGAAAGCCGAGAGGATCAGGCTCAGGATCCGCTCGGCGGTCCGGTTGCGCTCGTCGAGGAGCGGATTCAGCTCCACCACCTCGCAGGAGAGCATGGCGCCGCTGTCGGCCGCGTGCTCCAGGAGCAGGTGCGCTTCACGGTAGCTGACGCCGCCGGGGACCGGCGTGCCGGTGCCGGGCGCTACGGCCGGATCGAGGCCGTCCACGTCGAAGCTGAGGTGGAAGCCGGCGGTCCCGTCCTGGACCGTCTCCAGGACGCGCCGCGCCACCTCGGACATGCCCAGCTCGTCGATGTCGCGCATGGTGAAGGCACGGACCCCGCTGCGGGCGACGAGCTCCTTCTCGCGGGCATCGAGATCGCGGATCCCGACCAGAGCCACGTTCTCGGGCCGGACCTTGGGACTGAAACCGCCGATCCCGGCGAGATCGGGGTCCCCGTGCCCCAGGATGTGGGCCAGGGGCATGCCGTGGATGTTGCCGCTGGGACTGGTCTCCGGCGTGTTCATGTCGCCGTGGGCGTCGAACCAGATCAGGCCCAGGCGCTCCCCCCGGCCGCGGCACCAGGAGCTCGCCCCCGCGACCGAACCCATGGCGATGCTGTGGTCCCCACCCAGGATCAGCGGGCACTCCCCCGAGCGCAGGACCCGCTCGACGACCCGCGAGAGACGGCTGCAGGTCTTCAGGATCTCCTCCTTGAAGCGCATCGGCGCGCGCCCGGCCTCGCGGGTCTCCATGGCCGGGACCGCGAGATCCTGCTCCCGCTCCACGTCCAGGCCGATGCCGCGCAGGGCGCCGGCGAGACCGGCCACCCGCAAGGCGCTCGGGCCCATGTCGGTGCCGCGCCGGCTGGCCCCCAGATCCATGGGGACGCCGAGGATCCGCACCCGGCGCCGCTCCCCCACCTCAGGCCTCCGGCTCGACGCCCAGGGCCTCGATGACGCGCCCCTTCATCTCCTCCATGCGCCCGGCCTCGTCGGCCTCCAGGCACAGGCGCAGCAGGGGCTCGGTGTTCGAGGGCCGCAGGTTGAACCACCACCAGCCCGGAGTCCCGACCTCGCCGTAGGCGACGGTGATCCCGTCCAGGTCGTCGATGCGGCCGTCGGCGAAGCGCGTGCGGATCTCCTCGATGGCGGCCCCCGGATCCGGGACGCGGAAGTTGATCTCGCCGGTGCTGTGGTAGCGCAGGAGCTCGTCGCACATGGCGCTGAACGGGCGGTCGCTGCGGCTCACCAGGTTCAGCACCTCGAGGAGCATGATCTCGGCGTTGTCGGCGTACCAGTTGTCCCGGAAGTAGTAGTGGCCGCTCAACTCGCCGCCGAAGGGTGCCTGGTGCTCGCGCATGCGCGCCTTCAGGAAGGAGTGGCCGACGCGCTCGCGGACCGGCTTGCCGCCGGCCTTCAGGATCTCCTCCTGCAGAACCCAGGAGCTGCGCAGGTCGTAGATGATGGCCGCGCCCGGCTCCTTCTTCAGGACCTCCCGGGCGACCAGGGTGGTGACGATGTCGTTGCCGATGGGGCGGCCGTTCTCGTCCACGAAGCGGCAGCGGTCGGCGTCGCCGTCGAAGGCCGCTCCCAGCTCGGCGCCGGTGCTGCACACGTGCGCGCAGAGATCCTCGAGCATGCGGTCCTTGAGGGGATTGGCCTCGTGGTTGGGGAAAGTGCCGTCGAGCTCGTAATAGAGACCGTGGTGCTCGATGCCCCCGACCTCGGCGAGGACCCGCGGAAAGGTGTGGGCGGCCATGCCGTTGGCCGCGTCGGAGGCGATCCGCACCGGCCGCGCCAGGTCGGCCCACTTCGCGACATGGCGGGCATAGTCGTCGAGGGTCTCCACCTGCTGCAGGCTCCCGGGCGCCGCCGCCGCCGCCGGCGCTTCGCCCGTCGCCATGCCTTCGATGTCGCGGATGCCGCTGTCGGCACTGATCGGCCGCGCCTCCTCCCGGCACAGCTTGAAACCGATGTACTCCGCCGGATTGTGGCTGGCGGTGGTGTTCAGCCCCCCCGCCGCCTGCAGGTGGCCGATCGCGAAGTAGAGCTGCGGGGTGCTCGTCAGGCCGGCGTCGAGGACGTCCTGGCCGGCCTCGCGGATGCCCTCGATGCAGGCCGCGGCCATGGACGGGGCCATGGTGCGCATGTCCCGGCCCACGACCAGCGGGCCGCACCCGAGGAAGGTACCGAAGGCCCGGCCGATGCGCCGCGCCAGGTCCTCGTCGAGCTGGTCGGGGTAGGTTCCACGGATGTCGTAGGCCTTGAAGACGGACATGGGTCGGTTCGGTCGCTCGGGGTGGGATCAGGAAGCCTGCATGACCTTGTTCAGGGCCGCCGCGGCGCGGTCCACGTCGGCGTCGCCCACGTACTGGTGGGTGACGAAGCGCAGCAGCCGCGGCCCCAGGGCCAGGGCCAGGACGCCCTCGTCCTCGAGGGCCGCCTGGATCATGGGCGCGTCCAGATCGTGATGGGTCACCTCCACGAAGAGGATGTTCGTGTCCACCGTGCGCTGGGCGATGCGCAGGCCCGGAAGACCCAGGATCACGCCGCCCAGGCGCCGGCAGCGCGAGTTGTCCTCGATCAGCCGCGGCAGGACCTCCTGCAGGGCGACCAGGGCACAGGCCGCGAGGTAGCCGCTCTGGCGCATGCCGCCGCCGAGCCACTGCCGCACCCGCCGCGCGCGCTCGATGTAGGCACCGTTGCCGATCAGGATGCTGCCCACCGGACAGCACAGCCCCTTGTTGAAGGACAGGGAGATGGAGTCCGCGACCGCCCCGTATTCCTCGAAAGGGATGCCGGTCTCGACCTGGGCGTTCCACAGCCGCGCCCCGTCCAGATGGACGGGGATCCCGTGCTCCTGGCTCCACTCCCGGACCTGGCGCAGGTAGCTGATGGGGACGATGGCGCCGCCGGCGAAGAGGTGGGTCTGCTCCAGGCAGAGGAGCGCGGTGCGCGGCATGTGCAGGGAGGGCGGGCGCACGGCATTGCGCAGCGTCTCCAGGGGGATCATGCCGCCCTCGCCCTCCAAGACACGGACGTGGGCGCCGGCGACCCGAGCCAGGGCGCCGCCCTCGAACTGGAAGATATGGGAACTGCTCTCGACCAGGATCTCTTCGCCCGGGAGGATGTGGGCCGCCACCGCTGCCTGGTTGGACATGGTGCCGCTCGGCATGAAGACCGCGGCCTCGTGCCCGAACAGGGCGGCGATCTGCTCCTCCAGGGCGCGCACCGTCGGATCGTCGCCGAGGACGTCGTCCCCGACCCGCGCCGAGACCATGGCCTCGAGCATGCTCGGCGTCGGGCGGGTGACCGTGTCGCTGCGGAAATCCGACGGGCCGTTGCGGGAGCTCATGCAGCCCTCACAGCCGCTCGAGGAATTCGCGGAAGCGCCGGATACCCTCCTCGATGGCCGGGATGGAGGCCGCGTAGCTGAAGCGCAGATAGCCCTCGCCCTCGGCGCCGAAGGAGGTTCCGGCCAGAGCGGCGACACCGGCCTCGTCCAGGAGCCGGTCCTGGAGCTCCTGGCTGCTCAGGCCGGTCCCGCGGATGTTCGGAAACACGTAGAAGGCGCCCTGGGGGAGGTGGCAGCGGACCCCCGGCAGTTCGTTCAGGAGCCCGACGATGCGCCGGCGGCGGCGGTCGAACTCCTCGCGCATGCGGTCCACGGCGTCCTGCGGTCCGCGCACCGCTTCGATGCCGGCCATCTGGGTGAAGCTCGCAGTGCAGGAATTCGAGTTCACCATGAGCTTCGCGACCATGGCGCAGAGGTCCGGGCGCATGATGCCGAAGCCGAGCCGCCAGCCGGTCATGGCGTAGGTCTTGCTGAAGCCGTCCAGGAGGATCACCCGGTCGCGCAGGGCGGGGTCGCTCAGGGGAGAGACATGCTCGACGCCGTCGTAGAGCAGCCGGCCGTAGATCTCGTCACTCAGGATCCAGATCTCGGGGCGGTCGCGCAGGGCCGAGAGCACCGCCTCCAGTTCGGCCCGCCCCGTGACCCCGCCGGTCGGGTTCGCCGGCGAGTTCAGGATGACCATGCGGGTGCGGTCGGTGAGGCGCGAGAGGATGTCCTCCGGGTCCAGGGCGAAGCCGTTCTCCTCCCGGATCGGGCAGCTCACCGGCGTGGCGCCGGTGAAGCGGATCATGGACTCGTAGATCGGGAAGCCCGGGTTCGGGAAGATCACCTCGTCCCCCTCCTGGGCCAGAGCCAGCAGGGCGTAGAACATCACCGGCTTGCCGCCGGGGACGATGCAGACCTCCTCGGGGCGGACCTCGACGCCGCGCATGCCGCCGGCGTACTCGGCGATGGCCTCGCGGGCCTGGGGCAGGCCGGCGGCGGGACCGTAGTGGGTCCAGCCCTCGCGCAGGGCCCGCACCCCGGCCTCGACGATGTTCTCCGGCGTGTCGAAGTCCGGCTCGCCGATCTCCAGGTGCACGATGTCCCGGCCCCGGGCTTCCAGTTCCCTGGCACGGGCCAGGACCTCGAAGGCGGTCTCGGTCCCCAGGCGCGACATCCGCGTTGCCAGTTGCAGGGGCGGCAGGGTCTCCGTCATGGCAGCCGCATGGTAGGTCCGCGACCGGGCAGCGGCCAGGGAGCGCAGGTTTCCCGGCGGTAACGGAAGAGGGCCCCGGCACCCTCGGCGGCGGCGGCATGGCCGTTGCTACCCTCAGGCCCCATGGCCCCGCGCATCCTCCTGGTGCCGCTGCTGCTCCTGGCCCCGGCCTGCGGCCGCGAACCCGACCTCGTCGTCTACATCGCTCTCGACCAGCACCACTCCGAGCGCCTGGTGGAGATGTTCGAGGAGCGCACCGGCCTCGAGGTCGAGGCCCACTACGACGTCGAACGCAACAAGACCGTCGGCCTCGTGAACCGCATCCGCAGCGAGGCCGCCCACCCCTACGCCGATGTCTTCTGGAACAACGAGATCGCCCACACGATCCGTCTCAAGGAGGACGGTCTCACCCAGCCCTTCGACACCCGGCCGGGCCCCGACGGCGCCCCGGTCCCGGTCCTGCCGGAGAACGCCCGCGGCATCCCCGAGGACTTCCGCGACCCCGAGGGCCACTGGACGGGCTTCGCCGCCCGCGCCCGCGTGATCCTGTACCGCGAGGATCTCCTGCCCGAAGGAGTGAGCCCGCCCCCCAGCGTGGACGCCATGCTCGACCCGGCCCGCGCCGCGGTCGGCGGCATGGCTCGCCCGTTGACCGGGACCACCCTGACCCACTTCGCCATGCTCTCCTGGCTGCGCGGGCGCGAGACGGTCCAGGACTGGCTGCGGCGCGCGAAGGCAAGCGGCCTGCACCTGGGTGCGGGCAATGCCGACGTCATGCGCAAGGTGACCGAGAAGGACCTCGCCTGGTGCCTGACCGACACCGATGACGCCGCCGCCGCCCGGCGCAACGGCCACCCGGTCCAGGTCCTCTACCCCGGCCAGGGCGAGGACGAGCCCGGCACCCTCCTGATCCCGAACACGATCTGCATCCTGCGCGGGGCGCCCCACCCCGAGGCAGCGCGCCGCTTCGTCGAGTTCGTCCTCTCCCACGAGGTCGAGGCCCTCCTCGCCGCCAGTGACTCCGAGCAGATCCCTCTGCACCCCGGGGTCGAGGTGCCGCCAGAGCTGCGCCTGCCCGGCCGCGACTTCCCGGTGGCGCGCGTGGACTGGGCGGCCGTGGCGCAGGAGCTGCGCGAGGTCCAGCCTCTCTTCGAGGAACTCTTCATCGATTGAAGGCGCGGCCCCTCCTCCTCCGCCTGCCCGGGGTCTCGCCGCGGCCCTGGCAGCTCCTGGCCCTCCTCGGGGCGGCGCTCGCGGCCCTGCCCCTGGCGCCGACCCTCCTGCCGCTCCTGGACGCGAGCGGCCTGGGCGAACTGGCCGATCCGCGCCTGGCCGTCC
>JALUUN010000165.1 GCA_027021325.1 Planctomycetota bacterium | reverse complement strand
CGACCGCTCGCGGAGCAGGCGGTCCACCCTCTCGGCCATGCGGCGGTTGCGCTCGCCGTGGAGAGCCTCGAACCAGGCGGCCTCGACGGGGTCTGCGGGATCCACCTCGCTTCGGGCCTGCTCCCAAAGCGCCGCTTCGTCCCCGGCGAGGAAGACCTCCAGGAGTTCGCGGGTGGGATGGCGTCCCTCCCTCCGGTTCTGCTCCAGCCGCTCCAGGGTGCGGCGCAGAAGGTGGATCTGGGCGTCGCGTCCCGGTGGGATCAAGGCCTGGATCTGCTCCTCCCAGGTCTCGATGCCCAGGGCGGGGATGCCCCGGGCGCGGGCACGCTCGCGCAGCTGCAGGTCCAGGGGGGGGCCCGCCGGAAAGGAGCGCAGATCCAGGCGCGAGAGCAGGAGGAGGACATACCAGGGCTCGCGGTCCGCGGCCGCCTCCCAGGGGATTCCCTCTTCCTGCAGGAAGGCACGAAGCCGTGTCGTGAGCTCCGGAGGCAGTAGATCCTCCAGGGCCTCCTCGGAAGGCAGGCGGGAGCGGGCGTCCAGGCGGGAGCGGGCGCCCTCGTCCTCGGGGAGTTCCACCGCCAGGAGTTCGGTCTCCTCGAGGAGGGGGGCCACCAGCTCCAGGATCCGGAGGACCTGCGGATCGGCTACGTGCATGGTGCCGAGGAGCCAGGCCGGAGCCGTCCGGCCCGGGCCCTCGACGCGCCACAGGAGGGGCCGCGGTCCCAGGTCCGCAGGTCCCGCGCCGCCGCCGCAGGCCAGGGGCAGAAGGGCGCCGAGGGCGGCCAGCAGCAGCGCCACCGGGCCGCTGCGAGAGCGGAAGACGGTCGGAGGAGCCAAGGCGGCGGATCCTAGCAGGGGACTTCCGAGGCGCGGCGGACGTAGGATCCGCCCATGGCGCCGGCGCCTCCCACCAGCGGCCCGAGCGGCGCGGCGGTCCTCCACACCGCGGCCTCCCTGGTCGTCGTGATCGCCGGCTTGAAGCTCGCCGCAGGGCTTCTGGTGCCGATGGTCTTCGCGGCGCTTCTGGCTCTGGTCTTCATCCGGCCGGTGCGTCTCTTGAAGCGCCTGGGCCTGCCGGAGATCGCCGCCATCCTCCTGGTCCTCCTGGGCGCGGTCGGCGTCCTGGCCGGAATCTCCGCCCTGATCGGCAACAGCCTCGGGGATCTCAGCCGTCTGCAGATCTCCCTGCCCGCGGACCTCCAGGGGGCGGCGGCGAAGGCCCTGCAGTCCCTGTACGACAGCCTGGACCTGCCCCTGGACGCCCAGACCCAGCTCCAGGGCCTGGGTCTCCAGGAGTCCACCCGGGATCTTCTCGGGCTCGTGACCCAGGCGACCCAGGGCATCCTCGGTCTGTTCAGCGACTTCCTCCTGATCCTTCTGATTCTCGTCTTCCTTCTTCTCGAGGCCGAGAGCTTCCCGCGCAAGCTGCGCCACGCCCTGGGGAACGAGGAGGCCGATCTCGGGGATTTCGCGCGCATTGCCGACCAGGTCTTCGACTACCTCTCCATCAAGGCCGGGGTCAGTCTGCTGACGGGTGTCCTTGTTGCTCTCCTGAACCTTCTGGTCGGCGTCGAACTGGCCTTTCTGCTCGGTCTCGTGGCCTTCCTCTTCAACTTCGTGCCGAACGTCGGCTCCTTCCTGGCAGCCCTGCCCGCCGTCCTCCTCGCCGGGCTGCAGCTCGGCCTGGGGGCGGCCATCGTCGTGGCCCTGGGCTACCTCGCCGTGAACACCCTGGTCGGGAACTTCCTGGAGCCGCGCATCCTGGGCCGGCGCCTCGGGCTCTCGCCGCTGGTCGTGGTCCTGAGCCTGATCTTCTGGAGCTGGGTCTGGGGTCCAGCGGGCATGATCCTCTCCCTGCCTCTGACCATGGTCGTGCGCATCCTCCTGGAGCACTCCCGGGACGGCCGTTTCGCTGCCGTCCTCCTCGGGCCGGCGGACCGTACATGACGGCTGGGGGCCGTGCCCATCCTTTCGAGGAGCAGCCGCACCGGACTCTCCTTGCCTGGAGCCTGCCGGTTCTGATCGGCTTCCTGGCCGGACCGATCACCGACCTGGTGGACACGGGCTTCAGCGCTGCTCTGGGTGCCTCCTCCCAGGCCGCCCTGGGCATCGGCGCCCTGGTGTTCATGACCGTCCACTGGGTCTTCAACTTCCTTGGGATCGCAGCCCAGACCGAGGTCGCCCACGCCCGCGGCGCCGGCGACCCTGTCCGCGCTCGCGAGGCGGCGACCCTGGCGCTGGCCTGGAGCCTGGCGGCAGGCGCGGTCCTCGGCGTCCTCGGCTTTCTTGCCAGTGAGCCTCTGGCGGCTCTGCTCCAGGCCCGGGGCGCGGTTCTCGAGGAGGCGGTCCTCTACCTGCGCATCCGCTGGATCTCCCTGCCGGCGATCCTGACCACCGCGACGGCGGCGGGGATCCTGCGCGGCGCGGCCGACATGGCAGGGCCGATGCGGGTCTCCATCGGCCTGAACGCTCTCAACGTCCTCGGCGATGCGCTGCTGGTCCGGGGTGCGGGACCGCTGCCGGGGCTTGGGATTGCAGGGCTGGCCTGGGCGACGGTCGCGGCCCAGATCGCGGGCGCGGTCTGGAGCCTGGCTCTGGTGCGGGACCGTATCGGTACCTCGGCGCGCGTGCCCTGGGGCGGCAGCGCAGGGCTGTTGCGCATCGGTCGGGACCAGTTCCTGCGCACCTTCCTCCTCATGGCCTTCTTCTGGACGGCGACCGGCGCTGCCAACCGCATGGGGGAGGCCGCCGGCGCCGCCTGGCAGGGGATCCGCACCTTCTGGCTGACGGCCGCTCTCCTCCTCGACGCTTTCGGGGTGACGGCCCAGACCCTGGTCGGGACCTTCCTCGGCGCCGGCCGTCCGCGGATGGCGCGCCGTGTGGCGGCGGTCGCCTGCCTGCACGGGTTGGGTGTGGGGTTCCTGCTCCTCGGTCTCATGTTGCTTCTGGAGGACCCGGTGCGCCGACTTCTGGTGGCTCCGGAGGCCTGGCCGCTCTTTCCCGAGGGCTGGCGGCTTGCGGCCTGGATGCAGCCCCTGGCGGCCCTCTGCTTCGTGACCGACGGCCTCCACTGGGGGAGCCGGGACTTCGCCTGGCTGCGCAACGCCATGCTCGCGGCCTCGGGGGTTGGCGGTGCTGCACTCCTGGCCTTGGACGCTGAGGCGCCGGACGCCTTCGCCCGGCTGTGGGAGACCGTGGTCCTGTGGCTTGCCGTCCGCGCGTTCTTCGGGCTGGTGCGAATCTGG
>JALUUN010000164.1 GCA_027021325.1 Planctomycetota bacterium | reverse complement strand
GCCGGCCGAGGCCTCGGGAGGCACCGCCGCATGAAGCGGGCGGCCTGCGACCACTGCGGCCTTCCGGCCCGGGCCTCGGGACCGCCGCCCTACTACTGCTGCCTGGGCTGCCGGATCGCCGCCGGCATTGCCGGAGTCGGCGGCGAGGAGGGCCAGGCCCGCTGGCACGGCGCGCGCTTTCTCCTGGGAGCCCTCTTCGGCATGGCGGTCATGACCCTGAGCCTCATCCGCTGGTCGGACGAGGTCTACCAGAGCGGGCTGGACCAGACCGCCCTCGGGGAGATCCTGCGCTGGGCTCTCCTGGCGCTCACGACTCCGGTCCTCCTTCTTCTCGGGCCGCCGCTCCTCGACCCCTCCCGCCGGGGCTGGGCGCGGATCGCCTCCCTCGACCACCAGGTCCTGCTCGCCGTCACGGCGGCCTGGGGCCTGAGCGCCTGGCATGTGCTCCGGGGCTCGGGGGAGCTCTGGTTCGAGACCGCGGCCATGGTGCTGGTGCTCCTGACCCTCGGCCGCTGGCTGGAGGCCTCCCTGCGGGCCCGCACCGCCCGCACGGCCCGCGGTCTCCGCCAGGCCCTGCCCGAAACCGCCCGCGTTCTGGAGGGGGAAGGACTCCGCGAGCGGCCCCTGGCCGAGGTCCGGCCGGGCCAGCGCATCCGCGTCCTGGCCGGGGAGGCCGTGCCCCTGGACGGCCGCGTGGTCTCGGGCCGCGCCGACGTCGACCTCTCGGCCCTGACCGGGGAGGCCGAGCCCGCCTCCCGCGGACCGGGCGAGGCCGTCCCCGCCGGCTCCCGCCTCCTGGACGGCGCCCTGGAGCTCGTGGTCGAGGCCGGGGCCGGCCAGCGCGCCCTGGACCGGATCCAGGAGATCCTCGAGGAGGCGCGCTGGCGTCAGGGGCCGGCGCTCCGAGCCGCCGACCGCCTGGCCGGAGTGCTGCTGCCCGCCACCATGCTCCTGGCCCTGGTCGTGCTCGTGGAGCGGAGCCTCGCCGGCGATCCGGGCACGGGGGTCGTCCGGGCGCTCGCGGTCCTCCTCGTCTCCTGCCCCTGCGCCCTGACCCTGGCCGCGCCTCTGACCACCTGGAACGGTGTCCGCCAGGCCCTGGCCCGGGGCCTCCTGGTCCGGGAGCCCGCCCTCTTCGAGATCCTGCCGCGGGTCCGGACCTTCCTCTTCGACAAGACCGGCACCCTGAGTCACGAACGCCGCCGCTGGAAGGAGACCTGGACCGCCCCCGGGATGGCCGCGGCCGGGGTGCGGGAGGCCGCCCGGGCCCTGGCGGCGGCGAGCGCCCATCCTGCCGCCCGGGCCCTGGCCGGCGGGCCGGCCCCGGCCCTGCCGGAGGGGCTGGAGGTCCACCCCGGGCTCGGCGTCGCCGGGAGCGTCGGCGGACTGCGCCTGCGCCTGGGGAGCCTCGCCTTCTGCTGCCCCGGGGGCGCGCCGGCCGCGGCCCGGACGACCCTGGAGCGCTGGGAGGAGGAAGGCGACGGCGTTCTCGCCCTGGCCGAGGAAGGCGGCAGGCTCCTCGCCCTCTTCCGCCTCGGCGAGGAACTCCGCCCGGGTGCCGCCGAGCTTCTCGACCGCCTGCGCTCCGAGGGCCGGCGCCTGCGGATCCTGAGCGGCGACCGCCCGGCCGCCGCCGACGCCCTGGGCCGGCGCCTCGGGGTCGAGGTCCTCGGCGGACTGGAACCGGCGGACAAGGCCCGGATCGTCGAGGAAGAGCGCCGGGCCGGGCCGGTCTTCTACCTCGGTGACGGGATCAACGACGGCCCGGCCCTGGCCGCCGCCGACGCCTCTGCGGCTCCCGGCCATGGCACCGAGCAGGCCCGCAGCCAGGCCGGGGCCATCCTCCTGGAAGACGACCTGCGCGCCCTCCAGGCCCTGCGCGAGCTGGCGGCGGCGGTGCGGCGCCGCCTGCGCCTGCACCTGGCCTGGGCCGCGGCCTGGAACCCGCCCTTCCTGTTCCTGGCCGCAACCGGCCGCCTGAGCCCGATTCTCTGCGCCCTGGCCATGGTCGCTTCCAGCCTGACCGTGACCGCCCTCGCCCTGCGTCCGGCCGCGGGCTCCCGCGCCGCGGCGGCCGCCCGTTCCCCTCGGGAAGCATGGACCTCCCCCTCCAGGCCTTCCTGCTCGGCTTCCTAGGCGGCCTCCACTGTCTGGGGATGTGCGGGGGCCTGGCCGCCGCTGTGGGGAGCCTGCCGGGCGGTCGCCGGCGTTTCCTCCTGCACTACGGCCTCTACCAGGGAGGCAAGGCCTGGACCTATGTCTTCCTGGGCGCCCTGGCCGGCCATCTCGGGGAGCGGGCCGGTGCCCTGGCCGGCTCGGCCGTCGCCCGCACGGCCTGGGTTCTGGCCGCCCTGGTCCTGGCCGCCGCCGCCCTGCGTTTCCTCGGCCTGGCCCTGCCGGCCGCGGCCCGCTTCCGTCTGCCCCCCGGCCTCGGCAGCCTGCTCGGCCGGCTGCGACGGGGTCTGGCCTCCCTGCCGCCGGCGGCGGCCGCCCTGGGGACGGGGCTCGTGAACGGTTTCCTGCCCTGCGGACTGACCGGTGCCGCCCTGCTCCTGGCGGCGGCTGCCGGCGGGGCGGCGCGCGGCGCCCTCCTCCTCCTCGCCTTCGGCCTCGGGACGGTGCCCTGGCTCCTCCTCCCGGCCCTCGGTGCCTGGCGGGGCGCGGGCCTCCAGACCCCGTGGCTGCGCCGCGCCGCCGGCCTTCTGCTGCTCGGGCTCGCGGGCCTGTCCCTCCTGAGGGCCGCTGCTCCGGCCCCCGAAGCCGGCTGTCCGGCCTGCGCCGAGGAGAAGAGGAAGGACGCACCCCTTGCGGGCGCTCCGGACCCGGGCTAGCGAAGCGAGAGGCGGGAGATGCGCTCCCGCCGTCCTCTCCCCCAGCGGGCGGCCCGGGCCGCCCGCACTGCACAAGGACCCGGACGGCCATGCCCCAGAATCCGAGACCCGGACCCCTGAGCCGGGTGATCCCGGCTCTCTGCACCTTCGGGGTGGCGGGACTCGTGGCGCTCTCCCCCATGCTCTCGCGGGAGACCCCGAGCGCCCCCGCCCGCGCCTCCCTCCTGGACCCCGCCCTCGCGCCCCTGGCCCGGGAGTGGATCGAGGCTCAGTTCCCCGGCCGCACCTCGGTGGACTCGGGACCCCTGGTCTCCGAGCGGGACCGCCGCCTGCGCCTGGGCGCGACGGTCTACCGCCAGTACTGCGCCGGCTGCCACGGCGCCGAGGGCTACGGGGACGGCCCCGCCTCGGAGTTCC
>JALUUN010000163.1 GCA_027021325.1 Planctomycetota bacterium | reverse complement strand
AGGACCAGGCCTGGCTCGTCGAGGGCAATCTGCGCCTGCCCTACAGCCCGCGCGGCTGGCTCGACACCACCGTCGTCCAGATCCCGCGCTCCGAAGTCCAGGAGGTGCGCGTCGAGCACCCGGACGGCGAGGTCGTGATCGTGCGCCGGGAGAACGAGGAACAGAACGACTTCCAGGTGCAGGACCTGCCCGAAGGCTGGACTCTCAAGTACGCCACCGTCGGCAACAGCCTCGGCAACGCCTTCGGTACCATCCAGTTCGACGACGTACGCCCGCGCGGCGAGCACGACTTCGAGTCCGCCGAGGTCACACGGATCCTTTGCCGGACCTTCGATGGGCGCGAACTGCGCGCCGAACTGGCGGACTTCGACAGCGAGGTCTGGGCCCGCTTCGACTCCGAGGCCGAGGATCTGGCGGCGGGCACCTCCGACTGGGAGTACCAGCTGCAGCTCTTCAAGGCCAACGCCTTGCGCAAGCGCCTGAAGGACCTGGCCGATCCGCCGGCGGAGGAGGTCGGCGGAGAGGAAGAGGCCGATGCGCCCGAGGCCGAGGGCGGCGCCGCTTCCGAGGCCGCAGAGGGCGGGGCCGGAGCCTCGGAGGCAGCGGCCGAGGCCGGAGAGGCGGAGGCCGGCGAGCCCGTGGCCGAAGGCGGCGGCGATGGGGGGGCCGCTGCCGGGGCCGGAGCTGCGGGCGCCTCGGAGGAGCCGTCCGCCGCTGGCGGGGAACCCGGGACCGGCGATCCCGGTGCCGAAGAGCCCGGCGCCTCCCCGCCCCCGGGGGGCCAGGCCGGTGGCCGCTAAGCCGAGCGCCGCACCTCCTCGTGCCAGCGGATGAACTGGAGCAGGCGGTTTTCCGCCCACCTCCGGTCCGGGTCCGCGGCGTCCTCCGTCCGGGCCGGGCGCCGGGCGATGAAGGCGTTGTGGCCGCCATGCTCGGTGAGGACGACGCGCAGGTAGGGGTTGGCGCGGACCTCCGGCGACTCCAGGGGATCGGCCGGCAGGAAGGTGTCGTCCCGGGCGTGGAGGATCAAGGTCGGAACGCAGATCCGCGGCAGGAGCGGGGCGGGACTCGTGCGCCGGTAGTAGTCGAGGGCCGAGTGGAAGCCTCCCAGCGGTGCGGTGAAACGGTCGTCGAACTCGCGCATGCTGCGCAGTCCCTCGAGGAGGCTTGGATCGAAGGCGTCGGGCTGGAGCAGGGACTTGCGCTCGACGAGGCGTCGCAGGTTGCGCAGGAAGTAGTGTGTGTAGATGCGGTTGGCCGGTTCGGCTTCCAGGGTCTCCACGGCCAGGGCCAGGTCCACCGGCGGCGAGATCGCGGTCACGGAGCGCAGCCAGGCCGGCGGCCGGCGGCCGTACTCGCCGGCCAGGCGCAGGACCAGGTTGCCGCCCAGGGAGAAGCCGGCGAGATGGACCCGTCTCCAGCCCTCCTGGCGGACCAGGGCCTCGCAGACCCGGGCCACATCGCCGCTCTGGCCGGCGTGGTAGAGGCCGCGGCTGAGGCTCTCGGTGCTGCCGCAGCTGCGCATGTTCATGCGCACGGTGTGGAATCCGGCCTCCCAGGCCTTGGCCGCGGTGGCGGCCATGTAGTCCCCGTCGGCGCAGCCCGTCAGACCGTGCCAGAGGACCAGGACCGGGGCGTCGGGCTCCGGACGCCGGTTCACGAGGCCCACGAGGCGGGCATCCCGGGAAACCTCGAAGACCCGGGAGACGGCCTGCTCGCGGAAGGCCTTGAGGCCGCGGCGCGGCAGGGCCGTGGCCAGGGTCTGGGCGTGGCGGTTGCGCACCAGGGGGTGGGGCTCGAAGGGCGGGAAGGCCGGGCCCTCGAGCTCCCGGGCCTCGGGCTGCGGGAGCGGCTCCCGGAGGATCTCCGGGGCCGGCGGCTGCGGCTGGCTCCGGCAGAGGGCGCTATCCTCGCCTCGCCCCGTCCGTTCCCGGATCCTGATGGCCTCGCCTTCGCGCATGATCGTCTTCGTCGTCCTCGCGGCTCCGCTTCTGGCCGGAGGCCTCCACGGAGTCTCCGGCTCCCTGGGAACGCCACCGCCCCTGGAAGCGTTACCGGTTCTCCAGGAACCTCTGCCCGTGGTCCGCGTGGAGGCCGACGACACCCGGATTACCCGCTCCTGCCGGATCGAGATCGCCCCCGGGACGGTCCTCGAGGACCGGAACGGCAACGGAGTGATCCAGATCACCACCCCCAACATCCTGGTGGAGTTCGCGCCGGGGACCGTCCTGATGGGGGCTCCGGAGGGCACGCGCCCGGATGCCCTGGAGGGCTTCGGGGTCCGGGTCGAAGGCGCCCACGGGGTCACTCTCCGGGGCCTCCGGGTCCGGGGTTACCGCGGGGCAATATGGTGCACCGAGGCCCATGGCCTCATCGTCGAGGACTGCGACTGGTCCGACAACTTCCGCCAGCACCTGGACTCCACCCCCGAGGCCGAGGACGCCGGCGACTGGCTCTGGCCCCACGAGAACGACGGCAACGAGTGGCTCCAGCGCTACGGCGCCGGCCTCTATGTGGAGGACAGCCACCGGGTGACCATCCGGCGCAACCGCGCGCGCCGGGTGCAGAACGGGATCTGCCTGGACCGGGTGCGGGGAGCGGCGGTCTATGACAACGACTGCTCCTTCCTCTCGGGCTGGGGCCTGGCCCTGTATCGTTCCAGCGACAACCTGATCTGCCGCAACGCCTTCGACTTCTGCGTCCGCGGCTACAGCCATGGCGTCTACAGCCGCGGCCAGGACTCGGCCGGCATCCTGGTCTTCGAGCAGTGCAACAACAACGTGATCGCCGAGAACTCGGCGACGCACTCGGGGGACGGGCTCTTCGGCTTCGCCGGGCGGGAGGCCCTGGGCGAGGATCCGCCGCCGGACGAGCCCTGGAGCTACGAGGGGCTGGGCTGCAACGGCAACATCATCGCCCGCAACGACTTCAGCTACGCTCCCGCGATCGGCGTCGAGATGACCTTCAGCTTCGGCAACCAGATCTACGGCAACCGGTTGAAGGGGAGCAACTACGGCGTCTGGGGCGGCTACTCCCAGTACTTCGTGATCACGGACAACGAGATCGCGGACAATGCCATCGCCGGCGTCGCCATCGAACACGGCAGCCACCACCGCATCTTCGGCAACCGCTTCGAGAACAACGCCCGTGGCGTGCAGTTGTGGTGGGACGTGGACGAGGGCCTGTTCCGCCACCCCTGGGTGCGGGAGAACCACGATGGCCTGCGCGACAACGTCATCGCCGACAATCTCTTCCGTGGCGACCGCGTCGGGGTGGAACTGCGGCGCACGCCGGCGCCCCGGGATCCGGCCGTGCCCCGGGACATGGAAACCCTCCTCAGCGGCAACCGCTTCGAGGGCGTGGAGCGGCCGGTCGCGGTCCTCGAGGAGGGGCAGCCGCCGCAGGAACTGGAGCAGGGGCCGGTGGCCTGGGAGGAGCCGGCCCTGGAACTCCGGGGCGAGACCCGTCCGGTCGGAGCGCGGGAGCACCTGGCCGGCCGCGAGAACATCGTCATGACTCCCTGGGGGCCCTGGGACCACGAGAGCCCCCTGTGGCGTCTGGAGGAGCGCACCGCCGGCGTCCAGGCCTGGCGTCTGTGGCCGGCCGGCGGGGAGAGGCCCCGGCTGGAGGCGGAGAGCGGTCCCGGCTGGCGCGCCCGCCTGGAGGAGGAGGGCGGCCACTGGTGGCTTCGAGTGCGCAGCGAGGATCCTGAGGCTCTGGTGCGTTACGCCCTGGCGGTCCGCGCCGCCGGCGAGGAACAGCTCCTCCAGGGGCGGCTCTTCGGACGTGGCTGGGAGGTCGGGGTCTTCCCCTGGACCCGGGATCCCCGCGAGGACGAGGCTGGCTGGCGCGAGGAGGCCCGCGCGGCGCTCTGGACGCGGGTCCCGCTCCTCCATCTGCCCTACGGCGGCGGCGGCCCCTCGGATCTCGAGGTCCTGGGCGCGGAGGTGCGCGCTGCCGGTTTGCCCCGGGACCGCTTCGGGACCCTGGCCCGGACCCGGATGCGCCTTCCGGCCGGGCGCTGGAAGCTCTGGACCCTGAGTGACGACGGCGTGCGGGTGAAGGTGGACGGCGAGACGGTCCTGGAGAACTGGGGCTGGCACGGCCCCACCCGCGACGTCGCCTTCCTCGAACTGCCGGAGGAGCGAGACGTCGCCCTCGAGGTGGAGCACTTCGAACTCGACGGCCACGCGGTCCTGGCCTTCGGCCTGGAGCCCGCCCCTTCCGGGGACTGAGGGAGCTCAGTCCTCCTCGCGACGGGCCTGCCGGCGCCCGTCCAGAGACAGGAAGTCCGAGTCCGAAAGGGCCACGAGGAGGCAGGCCAGGAGGAGGACGCCGTTCGCCAGGAGCTTCGGGCAGACCGCCTCGACGCCGGTGCCGCAGCCGCAGTCGAACTCGACCGCACAGAAGGAGAGGCCGGTTTCGCCGGCGACCTGCATCGCCCGCCAGGCGACGGCGCCGGTGAAGGCCAGGGTCAGGCCGGCCAGGGCCAGGGCGGTGCCGCGGCGCAGGAGGCCGAGGACCAGGAAGACGCCTCCGGTGAGCTCGATCCAGGGCACGAGGGCGGCGGTGGCGTTGAGCCAGACATGCTGCCCGGGACCGAAGATCCCGTACTCGCGGACGACCTTCAGGAACTCGGCGGGGTAGAAGACCTTGCCCTCGGCCAGGAAGCCGAGGTGGTCCACTTCCTCCGGACCGCGGCAGGGCCAGAGCCAGCCGAGGCCGCGGCCTCCGACCTCGAGATCGCAGGGCCAGAAGCGGCCCAGGCTCGTGGACAGGAAGTAGAGCCCGGCCCAGAGGCGCAGGAGCAGGGTGAGGAGGGCGCGCAGAGGGGCGAACATGGGATCCTCCTCAGCCCTCGGCCCGTTCGATGAGTTCGGGATGGGCTTCCTCCCAGGCCTGCCAGCCGCCGAGGAAGACCTGGACCTGGTCGGCCGAGAGCAGCCCGCGCTCGTAGACGAGCTCCCGGGCCAGGAAGAGGGCGTCCTCGCAGGTGCGGCTGGCGCAGTAGATGATGGCCATCATGAGCTCGGGGCTGCGCAGGACCGGCTCCAGCTCCTCGAGGGCCCGGTCCAGCTGGTAGCGGTCGCAGCTCAGGGCGCCGGGCACGTGACCCGCCTCCCAGGCCGAACGCCGCCGGCCGTCCAGGATCACGACCGTGTCCTGCAGCCCCATGGCGGGATCCTGGAGGTCCAGCACCCACTGATGCAGCTCCTCGGTGTCCAGGACCTGGAAGCCCAGCTCCTCGATCTCCCGGCGGATGGCCTCGGACTCGGCCTCCGGATCGCCCTCGGGTGGAACGACCTCCAGGGGACCCTGCGGAAAGTAGTCCTTCTGCAGGTCGATGCCGGCGACATGGACCGCATTGGCGAGGAGCCCCAGGCCCGAGGCCAGGGCCAGGAACAGGACGGCTTCGAGGATGGTGCGGAGCATCGGTGCCTCGTCCGGATTCTACGGCCGGGGAGGCGGTTCCGCAGGCCCTCCCGCCAGACCGCCGGGCCGGCGGGAGGGGCGGAAGAGCGGGACGCGGCTACTGGGGCACGAGGCGCAGGGCGTCGGCGATGACGACCCAGCCGGAGGCGCCGTCGTTCACGACGCCGACCTTGGTGGAGCTCCCGGCCGGGAACCACCAGGTGCCGACCAGGTTCCACTGGCCGCCGTTGTGCTGCTGGTCCACGATGGCGGTGTTCGTGCCGCCGGGGCCGCGGGCGCCGAGCAGGGTCGCGGGATTGCGGTTCGTTCCCTGGGGCCACCAGAAGTAGACCGCGTACCAGCCGTCCGCGGGGATCGAGGGCGTCCACCAGGCGGCGGCACGACTGGCGGTCCCGGTGCTGGTCCAGAGGTAGTCCGAGCCGTACTTGTCCACGCTGCTCGTTCCCGTGTACCAGGTGCCCATCGTCTGCAGGCTGTCGGTGTCGAGAATGATCTCGTTGCCGCCGCCTCCACCGCCCTGGAGCTTGCCGTCGATGGTGGCGCGGATCGTGTCCATCTCGGCATAGGCCAGGTCCCCGGGGCAGGCCGTCAGGCCCACGTCCCGGTGGCCGTAGAGGTTCGTCATCGTGCCGCCGTAGCCGAGGTAGTAGCTCGATCCCCAGGGATCAATGCCCTGCTGGTCGCACTTCCAGGCGCCGAGCTCGCCGATGGCATCGATCATGGCGGCATTGAGGGTCTGGTTGTAGGGCGCATGGAAGTAGCCCATGTTCGAGATCGCCATCGAGCCCCGGTTGTAGCCGTCGTGGGCTCCGACCACATCGTCGCCGCCGCCACGGCCCTCCCAGATCTGGCCGTGGACGCAGACCAGGTACTGGTAGCCGATGTCGCACCAGCCGTTGGTGTACATGTGGTAGGACTGGGTGGCCTTGACGTTGGAGGCGCACTCGGACCAGGAAGTGGACCAGTACTCGCTGGCGCTGGCGGTGTGATGGATGGCGATGTGGGTCACCGGCGAGTAGGAATAGCCGCACTGGGGAGGGTCGGCGCCCCAGGAGGCGCGGTCGTTCACCGGCGGTTTCGGGTAGCCGCGCGGCCCCGCGCCCGGCACCGGGGACGGCGGCGGGACCGCCCCGGTCCCGGGCACGATCCAGACCAGGGACAGGTCCTGGAGCTCGCAGGGGCCGGCGAACTCCAGGAGGACGGCCACCGCGCTCTGGCCGTAGGCGTGGTGCAGGGCGCCGACTGTCGCGTCGCCGGCGGCCGCGCCGGGACCGCGCGCGCCCTCGTTGAGGTCCTCGGCCTCGGCCAGGGGCGCTGCAGGCCCGAAGGAGCCGTCGGCGAGCTGGAGCCGGACCTGGACCCGGCCCGGCGCGCCGTGCCAGAAGAAACCGAGGGAGCGAAAGGGCCCGGGGGCGGGGAGAAGGAGGCTGGCCTCCTCGCCGGCCGGGAGGCGGAAGGCGCCGTCGGCGGAGGGAACCGTCCCGGCCAGGGTTGCAAGCCGGGTGCCGTCCCAGGTGGTGTGGCCGACGGAGCCCTGCCGGGCGCCGAGGGCGGCGGCCGGCAGGAGCCCGAGGAGCAGGAGGGGGAGTCGGCGGTCGAACACGTCTCTGCAGTCTGGAATCGGAGTCTTCGGGGCGAGGGAGGGAGGGGAGCGCAGCGGGTCAGTGGGAGGAGGACACCGCCGCACGGTCCTCCAGGAAGAGGCGCAGGAGTTCCGCGGCGGGCCCGGCGGCGGCGGCGCGCCGCTCCAGTTCGGGCGCGAGGGCCTGCATGGCGGCCTCGGAGCTCAGGGCCAGGGCCTGGATGGCGACCGCGGCGTCCACCTCCTCGAAGCTTCGGAGCAGGGCCTCGGGCCGGCCCCCAATCCTCTGCAGGAGGTCCCGGGCGAGGTCGCGGGCCGAGGTCCAGGTGCCGTCGCCCTCGCGGTCGATCCAGGCGGGGTTCGTGATCGCGCCGGACCAGTCCAGGCGGTTGAACCACCAGACCCCGCCCGGGGAGGGGCCGCGCACCGCGGCCACCAGGAAGGCATCGTGGGGCGGGAGCATCAGGTCGAAGTCCAGGACCGTGTCCAGGGGACCCTCACCCGGAGGGAGCTCGCGGACCTCCACCGGCAGGCCGTTCAGGTACAGGGTCACCTTCTCCGGCCGCAGCCAGGAGGCGGAGGCCACGCGCAGGGAGACCTGAAGTCGCCCGCTCCGGCCGTCCAGGAGGCGGCCCATGGCGGGCTCGCCCCCGGCCTCGAGGACGGCGAAGACGCCGAGGCCGGCGACGGTGCGGCCCTCCTGGAAGGCGGCGTAGACCTCTTCCAGGTCCACCCGGGCCGGGTCGTCGTCGCTGACCGGTACCCAGGTGCGACCCTGGCCCACGGGATCGAGGACCGTGTGCGAGTCCGAGGAGCCGACGACGCCGACCCGGTCGCCCCGGTTGAGGAGGGCGAACCAGTCGCGCAGAAGCATCTCCGGCGGGCTCCCGGCCTCGGTGGAGTTGTAGATCTCCAGGGCGTCGAAGGTGAAGGCGGCCCCGGACTGCCGGTCGCCGCTGGCGCGATTCAGGGTGAAGACGCCGAAGGGACCTTCGTCGAAGGAGGGCCACCGCGGATGGTTCAGGATCACGACCCGTGCCCCCTTGGCCCGGATGTCGGCGACCAGGGCCTCCCAGTCGGTGAGGCGGTGGTCGGGCAGAGGGCCGCCGGGGTTCAGGGGGAAGGCGTTGAAGTGGCCGTTCTCGGTGGACACCTCGTTTCCCGTCACCGGCGTGTACCAGTCCGTCAGCCCCAGCTCCACCTGCCGCGACCGGTAGTCGGTCTGATGGTTGTGGTCTGTGGCGATGGGCACCTCCACCCCTTCGCCTGCCAGGGTCCAGAGGCGTTCGTCCAGGGAGGCGTCGCCGTGGCCGCTGAAGGTCACGGTGTGGATGTGCGTGTCGCAGGCGATCCATCCCCGGGTGTCCACCTCGCGGGCGAGCTCGAGGTCCAGGGAAGCCTGTCCGCGGTAGGGAACCTCGACCTCGGCCCGGGCCAGGCTCCATTCCGGCCCACGCGTGGCGTAGACCCGGTAGCGGCCCGCGGCCAGCCGGACCCTGGCCCGCCCGAAAGGCGGGTAGAAGACGCCGTCTCGGACCGGTGTCGCTTCCGGATCCGGGCGGAAGAGGGGAACGCGCCGGCCCTCCTGGTCCACCACGGTGATGCGCGCCGGACTGGCCGCGCCGGTCGCCCGGTCCCGGACCGTGACGGCCAGGGTGCCGAGGCGGAAGTGCTCTTCGAGGGACTGCAAGAGGATGCGGATGCGCCCGACCGTGATGTCGTCCCCCGGCCTGCGCGGCGCCACCGCGAGGAGGTTCCGGCCCTCGCGCAGGCTCCCGGGCGGCAGGACATACCAGCGGGTGCCCAGGGGCAGTTCGCGCTTCAAGGTGAAGAGCTCGCGGCCGTTCAGGCTCACGGCCCATTCCTCATGGACGTCGCGCTGATCCAGGAAGAGGAGGGCCTCGCCCTCCCAGGCCGGGGCTTCGAACTCCGCCTGCAGGACGAAGCCCTCGGGTTCGGCCGGAGCCTCCTTCCACTCCGGGGTGGGATCGTTGCCCAGGTGATGCATGGCCGGGTCCACGGCGATCTCGTGCGGCGCCTGGGGTTCCTGGCGGGCGAGGCCGAGACCGGCGGCGAGGGCGGCCAGAGCGGCGAGCCCCACGGGCAGGGAGGAGGAGAACCGGAGGGGGGGGAGGACCACCCCCCCAGGCTAGCGGGCGTAGCGCTCCTCCAGCCAGGGCCGGGCGCGGCGGCTGTAGCCGCGCCGTTCCCAGTACCCGGGCCGGTCCTCGGTGCTGAAGTCGAGGCCCGTGACCCACTTCACGGACTTCCAGGCGTAGAGGCGCGGGACGAGGAGGCGCACCGGGCCGCCGTGCTCCCCGGGCAGGGGTGCCCCGTCCCAGGTGTGGACCAGGAGGACCTCCTCGCGCAGGGCCTCTTCCAGGGGCAGGTCGGCGGTATAGGGCTCGCCGGAGGCCGGATCCCGGTCGGCGCCCCGGGCCAGGAGGAAACGGGCCTCCGGCCGGGGGCCGGCGAGGGCGGCGAGATCGCGCAGGCGCACCCCTGCCCAGCGGTTCCCGAGGCGGCTCCAGCCGGTGACGCAGTGGAAGTCGCCCGTGGCCTCGACGGCGGGCAGTTCCTGGAGCTCGGACCAGGTCCAGCGGCGCGGGCGCTCGACGGCACCCGTGACCTCGAGGCTCCATGCTTCCCGGGGGATCTCCGGCCGGTCCCCGAGGTCGAGGACCGGCCACTTGCGGGTCCGGACCTGGCCGGGGGGGAGGGACTCCTCGGTCATCGGCCGCCATCCTGCTCCAGGGCGCGGAGCTCGTCCAGGAGCCCGGCCAGCCCGGGGTCCAGGCGCAGGGCCTGGAGGAGGGCCTCCCGGGCCTGGGGCACGCGCCCGCGCCGGGCCTCGATCCGGCCGAGCGTCCTCCAGACCGGGGCCTGGGGCGGGAAGCGCTGCAGGGAGGCGCGGAAGGCCGAGGCCGCGGTCTCCAGGTCGCCGGCCCGGGCGGCCGCCGAACCCAGGAGCCTCCACGGCGCCTCGGCGGCGGGGTATTCTGCGGCCAGTTCCCGGGCTCGGCTCAGGGCGGCCTCGACCCGGCCGAGCTCCAGCTCGACCCAGGCCAGGTTCATGCGCGCCTCGGGCATCTCCGGCTCGAGGGACAGGGCGTCCTCCCAGGCGCGGGCGGCCGCGCCAGGCCGTCCGGATTCGGCGAGGGCGCGGCCGCGCTGGAAATGCAGGAGGGCCACGGCCAGGAGGCCCTCGGGTCGTGTGCGCCCTGCGGCCAGGCTGCCGGCCTCGGGCATCCCCGCCATCCGCTCCAGGGCGGCGCCGAAGCGCCCCTCCCGGATCTCGGCCAGGCCGTGGAGCCAGGCCTCCTCCTCCGGACGCCACGGCGAGGCTGCCTCCTCCCTCCAGCGGAACAGACGCACGCCCCGGGCGACGGCGTCGGAGGCGCGGATCCGGTCCTCGCCGTCGTCGGGAGCGGGCCGGCGGCGGATCCAGTGGTCGCGGATGCGCACGTGCAGGAGGTCGTAGGGGTCGCGCCTCGGCATGTGGCAGTCCAGGCAGGCGCCGAAGGAGCGGTCGCGGCCGTCGGCGGCGTGCACCGCGGGATGGCAGCCCAGACAGGAGCCGGCCAGCCGCGGATCGCGGGCCGCCGGCCGGTGGGCGTCGTGGCAGGTCGAGCAGCTCATCTCGGGCGTCTGCCGAAAGCAGGCCGAAAGCACGAGGCGTTCGGCCTGGCTGACGAAGCGGAACTCCTCCGAAGGCTCGGCCTCGACGAAGACCGCCCGGGTCTGGAAGAGCTCTCCGCCCGGCTGGAAGGAGGGCCGGCCGCCCGGCCCGAGTTCGATCCGGACCTCCCCCTCCAAGTGGCAGCGGGCACAGATCTCGAGCTGGCCTTCGGGTGCGAGCCCGGCGAGGCGCAGGATCCGCGGGTCCCCGTCCCAGCGGCGGCGGTCCTCGCGGACGGCGCGCATCCAGGCCTCGTGTTCCTGGACCTCGCCGTGGCAGGCGGAGCATTCCAGGCCCCGGGGTTCGAGGTCCCCCAGCTGGTTCCGTGGCCAGGTCTCCGGCAGGGGGCGGGTCGTGTGGCAGGCGAGGCACTCCGGGGTGATCGGGCGGGTGAAGCCGGTGGGCGGATCCAGGAGCTCCGTCGGCGCGAGTTCCGCTCCGTGGCTCCGGTAGAGCTCCAGGGGACCGAAGAACCAGCGGCCGGCCTCGCGGGTAACGAGACTCAGGCCCTGACTGCCGGCGCCGATGCGCCAGACCACCGGCTGGCTCCGTCCCACGGGCGGCAGGCCGCCGCCGCCGGGCCGCTCCTGGAGGATCTCCAGGCCGTCTGCACCGTGGACCAGGCGGTAGCGCCAGGCGAGCCCCGGCCGGCCCACGGGCGTCCCGGTCTCACCCGGGGCCGGGAGACCGGGGTACTCCCCGGGCACCGGCCCCAGGGTGTCGGCCATGCCGCTCTCCAGGAAGGCCTCGACGACGTCGGCATGGCAGTCCACGCAGCCCTGCACCCCGGGCGCGGCGCGGGCCCGGAGCCCTGCCCGCCGGGCGGCCTCGTCCCGCTGCGGCGCCGGATCCCCGGAGCCGCTGCAGGCCAGGACCGCGAGGGTGAGGGCGACGCTCGCCAGGACGGGCGGGAAGCGGACCGGCGCCATGGCCGGCGAGGATAGCCCGCTCAGGCTCCGGGCTCCCGCTGCGGCGTGGGATGCAGGGTGCCGGAGGGTCCGGCCTGGAAGCCGTCGGTGCAGAAGCGGACCAGGGCCTCGAGGACGGCTCGTCGTTCGGGGGGCGGCTCTCCGGGCACGCCACTCAGATCCAGCCAGCCCAGGTGGGAGACCGTGTGGATCATGGCGCCGGCGAGGAAGTGGATGCGCAGGCGCAGTTCCGTCGGGTCCAGGGCCGGAAGGCTGCGGCGGAAGGCCGCGAGGTAGGGATGCAGGACCTCCCGCAGCTGGGCGCGCATCTGCTCGAGGAGCTCGGGGTGGGACTCATGGGCGAAGCGTGACAAGAGCCCGGGCAGGACCGGATCCTCCTCCTCGTCCAGGAGGAGGGCCGGCTCCAGGAGGCCGCGCACCAGCTCCTCGACGGGGACGGGGCCGCCGCCGGCCCGCTCCTCGGCCACCCGGAGACGGTGGAGGCGTTCCTCGTTGATGGGCGTGATCCGGCGGCGGAAGACCTCCAGGGCCAGGCCGTCCTTGGTCCCGAAGTGGTAGTTCACCGCCGCCAGGTTGGTCCCGGCCTCGCGGGTGACGTCGCGCACCGTGGTGCCGCGCAGGCCGCGGGCGGCGAACAGGCGTTCAGCCGCCTGCAGGAGCCGCTCCCTCGTGTCGGGGTGGTGATCCGGAGGGTGGTGGGCTTCGGCGGGCACGGGGTGGGTCTCGGCCGGAGGCTCGAAGGCGCCGGCGGGCTCCATCGGACCGAACCGGCGAAGCTCCGTCAAGGCGCGGCCGTCCCGCTGCGGGGGACGGACTTCCGGCGGGCGTTAGGCTCCAGGGGCCATGGAGGAAGCCGTTCCCGAGGAACTGCGCCAGCTGCTGGCGGCCGCTCCGCCCTGGCCGCGGCGGGTGGTCTGCCTCACCGAGGAGACCACCGAGACCCTCTACCGGATCGGCGCCGCGGACCGGGTCGCCGGTGTTTCGGGCTACACCGTCCGGCCGCCCCGCGCCCGGCGGGAGAAGCCGCGGATCTCCTCCTTCCTGGCCGCCGATCACGACCGGATCCTGGAGCTCCGGCCCGACCTGGTCCTGGCCTTCTCCGATCTGCAGGCGCCCCTTGCCGCCGAACTCGTGCGCCGCGGCGTCCCGGTCCACGTCTTCAACCAGCGTTCGGTGGCCGAGATCCTGCAGGCCGTGCGCCTGACCTGCGCCCTGATCGGGGAGGTCGAAGCCGGCGAGGAACTCGCCCGGGATCTGGAGCAGGGCCTGGCCGCGGTCGCCCGCCGCGCCCGCCGCCTGCCGAGGCGGCCCCGGGTCTTCTTCGAGGAGTGGAACGACCCCCTGATCACGGGGATCCGCTGGGTCAGCGAACTCGTGGAGCTGGCGGGCGGCGAGGATGTCTTCGCCGAGAAGCGCCGTGAACCCCTGGCCCGGGGCCGGATCGTGGATCCCGAGGAGGTGGCGAGGCGCGCCCCGGAGGTGGTCCTCTGCAGCTGGTGCGGGCGGCGGGCGAGCCGCGAGCGCATCCTTGAGCGGCCGGGCTGGGCCTCGGTCCCGGCGGTCCTCGAGGACCAGCTCTACGAGGTCCCGAGCAGCGAGATCCTGGCACCGGGACCGGCTGCCCTGACCGATGGCGTGCAGAGGATCGCCGCCATCCTCGAGGCGGTGGCCCGGGGCGAGCGCCTGCCGGCCCCGCGGAGGAGCCGTCTGCGTCAGGCGCCGCCGCCGGGGGACCGCTTCGCTCAGTAGCGCGGGAAGGAGGGGTCCACCTCCTGGGCCCAGAGCTCCACCCCGCCGGTGAGGTTCAGGGTCGGTGCGGTCCGGCCCTGGGCCTCCAGGAGCAGGGCCACACGGGCGCTCCGGACACCGTGGTGGCAGACCAGGACCAGGGGATCCTCCGCCGCGGCCAGGTCCTCGAGCCATTCCTGCCAGCGGCTGAGGGGGCAGTGCTCGCTTCCCGGGAGCGCGCCCAGGGCGAACTCCTCGGCCTCGCGCACGTCCACGATGCGCAGACGCTCGCCGGCCTCCAGGCGCCGGGCGAGGTCGCGGGGGGCGATGGACTCCACGCCACGATCCTAGAGCTGCGGCCTCAGTGCTGGCAGGTGGAGCACCAGACCGAGGAGCGCCCGCCGAGGCGCCGGCCGCGCAGGCGGCTGCCGCAGGCCCGGCAGGGCTCACCCTGGCGGCCATAGACCCGCAATTCCTGCTGGAACCAGCCCGGGCTTCCGTCCTGGCGCCGGTAGTCGCGCAGCGTCGTGCCTCCGGCGCGCAGGGCCTCCTCCAGGACCTCCCGGAGGGCGGCGGCCACCGCTTCCCACTCGCGCCGGCTCAGACGCCCCGCCGCCCGGCCGGGCCGGACCCCGGCGCGGTACAGGGCCTCCTGGGCGTAGATGTTGCCAATGCCCGCGACGACCCGGGAGTCCATGAGGAAGGCCTGGACCGCCAGGCGGCGGCCGCGCGCCTTCCGCTGCAGGGACTCGCCGCTGAAGGAGGCCTCCAGGGGCTCTGGCCCGAGGGAGGCGAGGCGCGGGTGCCGCCCGGGTTCCCGCCCTCCCCAGAGGAGGGCGCCGAAGCGCCGCGGGTCGGTGTAGCGGAGGACCGTCCCCCCGTCGAGGCAGAGATCCCAGACGTCATGGGGGCCGGGCGGGCCGGGGCCGCCCCGGTGCAGGCCGAGGCGGCCGGACATGCCGAGGTGGATCAGGGCGGAGCCGCAGGCAGTGCGCAGCAGGAGGTACTTGGCGCGGCGTTCCAGGGCCTCGATGCGCCGGCCGCGGAGCCGCGCCTCCAGCCCTCGCGGGATGGGCCAGCGCAGATCGCGGCGATGGACCCGAAGG
>JALUUN010000162.1 GCA_027021325.1 Planctomycetota bacterium | reverse complement strand
CGTAGGTGCGGACGCTGGGCTGATGGGCGTGGGCTTCGTTCATCGTTCTGGTCAGGAGTTGGGCATCAGGTAGAAGAGCGGGAACAGGAAGATCCACACGATGTCCACGAAGTGCCAGTAGAGGCCCAGGTTCTCGATGTAGCGTTCGTGGCTGGGCTGGAGCCGGCGCAGGAACAACCACCCCCACAGAATCAGGCCCCCGATCATGTGCAGGGCGTGGAAGCCCGTCAGCATGAAGTAGCAGCTGGCGAAGAGGTTCAGGGCGACGTGGGTCACCGCCGGGTTGTCCCCGGCGATGGCGTTGTACGGGATATCGGTCCCGTGGATCAGCTCCATGTTGCCCTCGATGGTGGCCGGGCCGCTCGGGTAGATCCCGAAGTGGATCTTGTGGCTGTACTCGAAGTACTTCACCACCAGGAAGGCCAGGCCCAGAAGGAAGGTCAGGCCGATCCACTTCTTCGCCGCCGCCATGTTCCTCCTGACCGCGGCGGCGTGGGCCAGGACCACGGTCACCGAGGAGCCCAGGAGCACCGCCGTGTTCAGAGTGCCGAGCCAGGGATCCACGATATGCCCGTAGGCCGGGTGCAGCACATCGGTCGGGTCCGGCCAGTTCGGCTGGGAGGCGCGGAGAACGATGTAGGCCCCGATGAAGGCGCCGAAGAACATGACTTCGGTGCCGAGGAACAGCCACATCGCGAACTTGGAGGTCGGGATCGGAGCCCCGACTTCCACTTCGTCGAGAGCGTGGGCGGCGGACGACATGGATCGTTGACCGGATCAGGGACTGGCCGCCATCGCCGAGTCGGCGATGAGCAGGGCGAAGAGGAGCGGCAGGTAGAGCAGGGACGCGTGCAGCAGACCGCGAGCGCGCGGCGCCGGCGTTCCCTCCGGGGTCTGCACTGCGAGGGAGAAGCGCAGTGCGAACAGCAGGAACAGGAGCGAGAGGACCAGGGCGCCGTAGAAGTACAGGCGCCCGGCGCCGCCGTTCAAGGTCGGCAGCAGGCTGACCGGGACCAGGGCCAGGGCGTAGCTCAGGGCGCGCTGGCCGCTGACCCGGCGGGCGATGCCCCGGGCGGTGACCATACGCAGGCCGGCCCGTTCGTAGTCCTCGCGGTGCAGCCAGGCGATGGCCATGAAATGGGGGAACTGCCAGAGGAACAGGATTCCGAAGAGGGTCCAGGCCACCGGGTCGAGGCCCTTCCCGGCGGCGGCCCAGCCGATGAGGACCGGCAGGGCGCCGGGGACTGCGCCGACCGCGGTGTTCAGCGGGGTGATCCGCTTCAGGGGCGTATAGACGAAGTCGTAGAGGACGACCATCGCCAGGGCCAGCCAGGCGGCGAGAGGGCCGACCATCCACGAGAACCAGCTCACTCCCAGGGCGCAGGCCAGGAGCCCGAAGACCAGGGCCGACTCGCGGCGGACGCGCCCGGAGGGGATCGGGCGCGACCGGGTCCGTTCCATGAGGGCGTCGGTGTCGGCTTCCAGGACCTGGTTCAGGCAGGCGGCGCCACTGCAGGTCAGGAACAGCCCGGCACTCAGGGCCAGGGCCGGTCCCGGGAGCAAGCGCTCGCCCTGGGCGAGCCACTGGGCGGCGAGGGCCGCGGGGATGGCGACGCCCTGGATGCGCAGCTTGGTGAGCTCGGCCAGGACGCCGGCCTGGCTGCGCGCCGCCTGGAGGACGAGGTTCATGCCGCTCCTCCCTCCGCTGCCGGGCAGGCCGGCCGGCCGGCCAGGCGGAAGGGGCCCTCGGCGGGAAGGCGGAGGCGCCCCCAGGCCTGCAGGACGAGGGCTGTCAGGATGGCGAACATGCCCGCACCCACGACCAGGTGGGCCGTGGCCAGGGTGGCGTGCAGTTCGATGGGGGCCTGGGCGGCGGGAGGGCCGTACTTGAAGGCCCAGGCGCCCAGGCCGAGAGCGAGCTGGAGCCCCAGCAGGGTCAGCAGCCGGTGAGCGCTGAGGCGCAGCCACCCGACCTCGCGGAAGGGGCCGAGGAGGAGGGCCAGGAGGACCAGGCATAGGGCGGTGACCAGCCCTGCCAGGAGGAGGTGGCCCAGGAAGTTCGCCTGCTGGTGCCGGAGGCCTGCCCCCGCCCAGAGGTGGACGAAGAGAACGGCCAGGGTCACCAGGGACCACAGGCGCAGGCGCTCCACGGCCGAGGGATCTCCTTGCCGGTACTCCTCGGCGGTGCGGAAGGGGCGGCTGGCCAGGACGGCGATGGCGGTGAAGCCGCAGAGGACGAGCTGGGCGCCGAGGGCGTGGAAGATGGCGATGGCCCGGTCGTTCTGGAGAACGCGGAGAGCGCCGACCAGACCCTGGGCGATGACCAGGAGCAGCATGCTCAGGCTGGCTCCGGCGAGGGCGCCAGGGGTGCGCCCGCGCAGGTACTCCACGCCCGAGATGACAGCCAGAGCGATGCTGAGGAAGCCGACCACCGTGCCCATCAGCCGATGGCTGTGCTCGGCGGTGACGCCCCAGCTCTCCAGCATCTCCGCCAGGGAGTAGGCGAACATGGAGTCGCCCATGGTGGTCGGCCAGTCGGGAACCGCCATGCCGACGTCGAGGCTGGTCACGATCCCGCCCAGGGCGATGAGCAGGAAGGTGCCCACCACCGCGGCGCGGGCCGCGATCTCGACGAAGCGGGAATGACGGCAGTCCATCCGGGAGTCAGCTGCGGGCGGCGGCGGGCACCTCGGCGACCTGCGGCAGGTAGCCGTCTTCCTCGGAGTCGGGGTGGCCGTACTCGAAGGGGCCGCGCACGACTGCCGGGGTCTTCTCGCCCCAGTTGCCGTGGCCCGGGACGATCTGCGGCGTGTGCCACTCCAGGGAGTTGGCCCGCCACGGGTTGCCGGTCTCGAGCTTCCTGCCCTTGAAGAGGCTGATGAAGAAGTTCAGGACCAGGATGATCTGGAAGCAGCCGAGGACCACCGCGGCGATGGTCATGACCTGGTTGAGGCCCAGGCTCGGTGCCCACAAGTCGAAGGTGTAGGGGTCGGCGTAGCGGCGAGGGAAGCCGTTCATACCGAGGATATGCATCGGGAAGAACACGATGTTGAAGGCGATGAAGCTGCCGAAGAAGTGCACCTTGCCCCAGAAGTCGTTCATCATGCGGCCGAACATCTTCGGGTACCAGTAGTAGAGACCGGCGAAGATGCCGAACAGGGAACCGCCGAAGAGGACGTAGTGGATGTGGGCGACGATGAAGTAGGTGTCGTGGATGTAGATGTCCACGGGCGTCGCAGCCATGAAGATGCCG
>JALUUN010000161.1 GCA_027021325.1 Planctomycetota bacterium | reverse complement strand
CTCCAGCCCCAGGGCCTCGACCTCGCTCTCCTCGGGCGACAGCTCCGCGGAACTCGCCACCACCGCCTCCAGGTCCGGCAGCTCCACGAGGTGGATCACGGCCTCGCCGGTCCGCAGGAGGTTGCGAGTCGTGTCCTTGGGCTCACCGTCCCGGCGGCCGATGCCGAGCCCCACCAGAGGCGGGCTCGCCGAGATCCCGGCGTAGAAGGAGAAGGGCGCCAGATTGACGGGCCCGCCGGCACCCGGCTGCGTCGTGACCCAGGCAATGGGCCGGGGCACGAGGACGCTGATCAGGAGGCGGTAGCGCGCCCCGGGACTCAGCGCGGCGGGGTCGAGGAGGACGGGATCCATGCCGCAGGGAGGATGGAGGCTTCTCCCCCGGCGGGCAAGGTTCCCCCGGGAGCCCGGGCGCGCAGCGCTCCCTCGCGCAGCCAGAAGATGACGTGAAGCGGCGGGCGGAGGCCGGGGAAGCGCTGCCGTCTCCCGCTCCCCAGCTCCTCCAGGAGCAGCCCCTCTCCATCCTCCAGACGCAGGCGGAAACGCGGTGGCTCGACGCCCGGGCGCAGGGGCCCGGGCGGCCGGCCCGCGCTCCAGCGTCCCCGGGCATCGAGGCGCAGGATCCAGGAAGGGCCCGCCTCCCCCTCCAGACGCAGACCGCCCTCCGAGGGGCCCGGCCCCGCGACCTCGAGGGCCGGCTCCCAGGCGCGGCCGTCCCAGGGCCGGCGCAGCTCCAGCTCGACCGGCTCCCCGGGCCAGGCCCCGAGGACCAGAGGCCGGCCAGGGCCCGGGGGATCCGCGTCGCGGCCGCGCAGGAGGCAGGCGGGCGGGCCCTCGGGCTCGGGCGGCAGCCCGGCTTCCAGGCTGGCGGCCTCGGCCTGGACCGCTTCCCAGGGCCGGAGACCGGAGTCCTTCCGGAGCAGGGCCAGGACCAGGGCGGCCCCGGCGGCCAGACGCAGCTCGGAAGGAGACGCCTCCAGGGATTCGAGGACCGAAGCGGCCGTTCCCCCGCCCCGGGCCGCCCGCCGCCAGGCCGCGGCCGAGGCGCCGCCGGCCAGGGCCTCGGCCAGCCCCTCCTGGAACCAGCGCGGCGCTGTCTCCAGGGCCGGGCGCGACGCGGCCAGGAGGTGGGCGGCCTCGTGGCGCAGGCTCCGGCGCCAGGTCGCCGGCGGCGGCGGGAGCGGCGGCGCCAGGGCGTCCAGGGGCGGCACCGGCAGCCAGGCCCGGCCCTCCGCCGGCCGCGCCCGCGGCGTCGGGTCGAGGGTGCCGGTCTCCCGAAGGAGGCGGTCGCGGCCCAGGACCTCGAGGACGAGCGGACCCTCCCGGGGGGCCGCAGGCCAGCGCGCCGCCGCCGCCTCGAAGGCCGCCCGGGTGGCCTCCAGATCCGCCTCGAGGCGCGGACGCCAGGCCTCCAGGGCGGCGGGCAGGCGCAGATCCCAGAGGCCTCCCCGGGCCGGGCCGGGACTGGCACAGGCCAGGGCGAGCGCCACAATGCCCGGCCCGAGACGGCGCGCTCCCCCATGCAGGAAGACCGACAGGAACCCTCGTGCCCCGGCCCCGGACGCCCGCCGGCCGCCGTCCTCTTCGATCTCGACGGCACCCTCGTGGACTCCGAGGCCCTGCACGCCCGGAGCGCCCTCGAGGTGCTGGCCGAGGCCGGCGTCCGAGACCTCGGTGAGGAGGCCCTCGCCGGCTACGTGGGCTGGCCGGAGCTCCCCTTCTGGGAGGACCTCCGCCGCCGCTTCGGCCTCCAGGCCGGCGCCGCCGAGCTGGCGGCGCGGCGCACCACCCGGCTCCTGGAGCTCTTCCGCGACCGCGGCGCCCGACCCCTTCCCGGCGCCCGCAGCCTTCTCGAGGCCCTGGAGCGCGCCGGCATCCCCTGCGCCGTCGCCTCGAGCTCGCCGCGCGCCCAGCTGGAGGCGGCCCTGGAGGGTGCCGGCCTGCGGTCCTTCCTGAAGGTCCTCGTCTCCGGCCACGAGGACGTGCCGAGGAGCAAGCCCCACCCCGACTGCTATCTGGAGGCGGCCCGGCGCCTCGGGGTGGAGTCCGAACGCTGCCTGGCCGTCGAGGATTCGGCGACCGGAGCCCGCGCCGCCCGCGAGGCGGGCTGCTTCGTGGTCCTGGTCCCCTGTCCCTCCCACCCCGAGAAGGACCGGAGTGCCGCCCACCGGGTGCTGCCGGATCTGGGGGCCGTGCAGGCCCTCCTCGGTCTCGCCTGAGACCAGCTCAGGAGCGGCGCCGCCGGACCGGGAAGGCCAGGGCATGGACCTCTTCGTAGCGCCGGACGTAGTGAAAGCGGAGGCCGGCGGTCCAGGCGGGGTCGAGGATCTCCACGTCGCGCTCGTTCTCGGCCGGCAGGATGACCCGGCGGATGCCTCGCCGGCGCGCGGTGAGGACCTTCTCGCGGATCCCCCCCACCGGAAGAACCTCGCCGGTCAGGGTGATCTCCCCGCTCATGCCCAGGCGGGCGGGCAGGCGCCGCCCCGTCAGGCGGGAGAGCATGGCGGAGACGATGGTGATGCCGGCGCTCGGCCCGTCCTTGGGCACGGCCCCGGCCGGGAAGTGGATGTGGAGGTCCCGGCGGTCGATGTCCTCCAGGTCCAGGCCGAAGCCGCCACAGGAGGCCCGCAGATAGGTGTGGGCGATCCGGCAGGACTCGGTCATGACCTCGCCCAGGCTGCCGGTGAAGGAGATCCGGCCCTTGCCCGGCGTGGACACGCACTCGATCTCCAGGACGTCACCGCCGTAGGTCGTGTAGGCGAGCCCCAGAGCGACGCCGACGTCGGGACGCAATCGCAGGCGGTCGTCCTGGAAGCGCGCCGGCCCGAGATAGGCCTCCAGCTGCTCCGGCCGGAGTTCGGGGCGCGGCCGCCTGCGGCGCGCGATCTCCAGACTGCGTTTGCGGCACAGGGCGGCGAGGTTCTTCTCCAGGGCGCGGACGCCGGCCTCCCGGGTGTAGCCGCCGATCAAGGCGCGGATCGTCGCCACCGGCAGTTTCAGGCGCCGGCTCTCCAGGCCGTGGGCGGCCAGCTGCCGGGGCAGGAGGTGCCGGCGGGCGATCTGGATCTTCTCGGCGGTGACGTAGCCCGGGAGTTCGAGGACCTCCATGCGGTCGCGCAGGGGGCCGGGGATGGCGCCGAGAACGTTGGCCGTGGCCAGGAACAGGACGCGGCTGAGGTCGAAGGGGATGTCCAGGTAGAGGTCCAGGAAGGCGTGGTTCTGCTCCGGGTCCAGGACCTCGAGGAGGGCCGAGGCGGGGTCGCCGC
>JALUUN010000160.1 GCA_027021325.1 Planctomycetota bacterium | reverse complement strand
CGGCCTCGCTCACCGCCGGGTCTCCCGGCTGGCCGGCTCGGGCCGGTGGCGGGGGAGGAAGATCTCGAAGCGTGCCCCGTGGCCGGGGCGGGAGTCCACGCGGATTCCGCCGCCGTGGGCGCGCAGGATGCCGTGGACCGAGGCGAGGCCAAGACCCCGGCCGGTGAAGCGGGTGCTGTAGAAGGGGTCGAAGATCCGCTCCAGGTCCTGGGGTTCGATGCCGGGTCCGTCGTCCTCCACGCACACGCGGACATAGGCCCCCGGCTCCGGCACGAGGCCGTGGCTCCAGGAGCCGGCGGCCTCGGGAGCGAGCTCGAGCTCCTCCGCGGCGATCCGGATGCGGCCCCCCTGCTCCCCGAGGGCTTCGATGGCATTGAGGAGCAGGTTCACGAGGATCTGGGAGATCTGGGTCCGGTCGGCCGGCACCGAAGGCAGGTCGGCAGGGATCTCCAGGACGATCTGCACGGAGCCGCGGGCGCGGCCGCGCACGAGGCGCCGGGCTTCCTCGGCGGACTCCCGCAGATCCACCTCCCGGACCTCCACGGGTGTGTTTCCGGCGAAGGTCAGGAGCTTGCGGGCGAGATCGGAGGCCTGCCGTCCGGCCAGATCCATGTCCTCCAGGAGAGGCGCGAGGTCGGGCCGGCCCCGCAGGCGGTGTCTGAGGATCTCCAGGTTCCCCTGGATGGCGAGCAGGAGGTTGTTGAAGTCGTGGGCGACTCCTCCCGCGAGGATGCCGAGGCCTTCGAGGCGCTGGCTGCGCACGAGCTGCTCCTCGTGCCGCCGCCTCTCGAGCTCCGCCCGGCAGCGGGCGGCCACGACCCGGAGCACGGGCTCCAGATGGGGGATGTCGCGGAGAGGCCGGTCATCGGCGACCACCAGGTTTCCCAGGTGAACGCCTCCCTCGCCTTCGACGGCCATTCCGGCATAGCTTTCCAGGGACCAGCGCCGCACCAGGGGAGAACCAGGGAAGCGCTCCTCCAGACCCTCCTCGATGATCTTCAGGTCGGGGGTGGCCTCGGCGCAGGGAGTGCCGGCGTAGGGGATCTGCACCGCTTCCTGCAGGGTGCCGTCGGCCCAGAGGGCCTCGACCTGGAGGGTTTCCGGATACAGGGGATCGTGGGCACCGATCAGGACCAGGCGCACGCCCAGGGTCTCGCCGAGCCGGGCGGCCAGGGTCCGGAAGAAGTCGGGACTCGGCGGGCCGGTGGCGGTCTCGACCAGCTGGCGGAGCTGCGCAAGGGGACCGGTGGGATCCGGATCGGGGGAGACCGGCGCCGCCGGGGCCCCGGCGGACGGAAGCGCCTCCAGGAGAGAGTGGACCTGCTGGAGCAGGTCCCGGGGAAGCGGCTGAACCAGGGCCGGCCGCGGCGACCACAGAGCCAGACGGGAACCGGAGGGCCGGCGGTCCTCCAGGACGGTGGACCAGCCGGAGGGGAGGGAGGGCCCGGACCTTCCGGCAGCCGCCTCGGTGGGAAGGCCCCGGACCAGCGGCGGACCCGAGGCCGGCGTCCAGACGGCGGCCCGGGCGCCCGATGCCCGGAGCGCCAGTTCGAGGATCGCCGCAGCCAGCCCGCCCGGTTCCGGATCCATCCCGACTCCCGTCTGTAGGTCCTCTCGCGCCAGGCGGGGAGAAGCGACGGGCTCAGGGGCGGCCATCCTCCATCGGGTTCCGAACCTGGATTACCAAGCCCGGGCATCCTAGCAGCTCCCGGGCCCCGGGCGCCCCCCGCCGATGGCGCCTAGAATCCGGCCCGCTGCCCAGGTTCCGGAGCCCCGCCATGCCCGACCACCGCCTCGATCCGCCGGATTTCGAACGAGAGTTCGGTGTGAACGCCGCCTATGCGGAGTCTCTCTGGCAGCGCTGGCTGGAGGAGCCCGCGGCGGTGGATCCGGAATGGGCTACGTGGTTCGAGGGCCACGCCGGAGCACCACCCCAGGCCGCTCCGGAGCCGCCGGTGGCCGAGGACGCCGACCTGGAGCCGATCCGCGGCATCGGCGCCCGCATCGTCGAGAACATGGAGGCCAGCCGGGAGATCCCGACCGCCACCTCGGTGCGGACGATCCCGGTCAAGGTCCTGGTCGAGAACCGGCGCGTCCTGAACGGACACATGGCGGTCCGCGCGCTCGGCAAGGCGAGCTTCACCCACCTGATCGCCTTCGCCATGGTCCGGGCCCTGCGCGAGATGCCGGCGCTCCGAGCCTCCTTCGCGGAACACGAGGGGCGGCCCTACCGGCGCCTGCCGCGCTCGGTGCACCTCGGCCTCGCGGTGGACGTCCCTTCCGGGGACCAGCGCGTGCTTCTCGTGCCGGTGATCCGCCACTGCGAGGGGATGGATTTCCAGGAGTTCTACGAGGCCTACGAGGACCTCGTGCGCCGGGCGCGGGCCGGCAGGCTGCAGGCCGCCGACTTCCAGGGCGCCACGGCCACGCTCACCAACCCGGGCGGCTTCGGCACCCACATGAGCGTCCCGCGCCTGATGCCGGGCCAGGGCCTGATCCTGGCCACGGGCGCCATCGGCCTGCCGGCGGAGGCCGCGGGCATGGCGCCGGCGACGACCGCACGCCTCGCCCTGGGGCCGGTGATGACGGTCACCAGCACCTACGACCACCGGGTGATCCAGGGAGCGGAGTCCGGACTCTTCCTGCGTCGCCTCGAGGAACTGCTCCAGGGCGGGGACGGCTTCTACGAGGAGATCTTCGCCTCCATGCGGGTGCCCTGGACGCCCTTCCGGCCGGCGCCGGATCTGGCCGCGATGGACGAGGAGGAGGAAAGGGACAAGCAGGCGCGGGTCTGGAGCCTGATCAACGCCTACCGTGTGCGCGGTCACCGGCTGGCCGATCTGGATCCCCTGGAGTACCGGCCGCGGCCCGAGGAGTCCCTGGATCCGACGGCCTACGGTTTCACGATCTGGGATCTCGACCGCGAGTTCCTGACCGGCGGCATGTGCGGCCGGCAGGTGATGACGCTGAGGGAGATCCTGGAGGTCCTGCGCGAGACCTACTGCCGGCGCTGGTCCATCGAGTACATGCACATCAGCGAGCGCCGGCCCAAGCACTGGCTGCGCGACCGCGTCGAGACTACCCGCAACGACCCGGTCTTCGGGCACGAGGACCGCCGCCGGATCCTCACGCGCCTGATCCGGGCCGAGAACTTCGAGCGCTTTCTCCACACGCGCTACGTCGGCAACAAGCGCTTCAGCCTGGAAGGCGCCGACACCCTGATCCCGGCCCTCGCCGAACTCATCGACCGTCTGGCCCGAAACG
>JALUUN010000159.1 GCA_027021325.1 Planctomycetota bacterium | reverse complement strand
TACCAGGCCCGGGCGCAGGCCCGCTCCTGCTCCGCGGTGAAGTCCACGCGGTCGGCGCAGGCCTGCTCCCAGGCTTCGCGCCAGGGGTCCTCCCAGTCCTGCATTCCCGCGCCCCGGTCCAGGTAGTGCCGGATGGCGAGGCGTATGCCCCGCTCGTCCAGGAGGGGGTGCTCCCCGGTGATCTGTTCCGGCCAGCCGTGTACGGCCGGGAGGCCCGCCCCTTCGAGGCTTCCGTCGAAGACCCGGAGGATGAGGGAAAAGAGGATCCACGGCACGCTCGTCGTGGAGAGGATGCCCTGCACCCACAGCGCCTCGCCATCGCAGGGGTCCGTGGTCACGGCGCTCAGGTCCTCGCCGAGGTGGAGGAGGGCGACCCCTTCGTAGTCGGGGCCGTGGGAGAAGTCCGCGACGGTGAAGAGGTCCTCGAACTCGGCGCCGCCTTCGAGAAGGCGCTGCCGGAGGAGGAATCCGTGCTCGGCCGCATCGTCCTCGAGGCCCAGGAGGGGGGCCAGTTCCTCGAAGCCGAGGGGCTCCGGCGGGTACCTCAGGGCGATGCCGCGGTCGATCTCCACGAATCCGGTGCAGACCTCCTTCAGGTAGCGGCGAAGGGGCGCGAGACGCCAGCAGCGGGGGATCCGGAAGCCGGGCTCGCCGGCCGGCCGGCGGGCCGGAAGCCAGGCCAAGGGCCCGGGCCAGGGCGCCTGGTTCAGCAAGCGGAAGAAGAAACCGGCGGAGTCGGGCATGGGGGAGGGAGGTCCGCCCCAGCATGCCGCCCAGGTCAAGAGGAGCCGATGGGGGCTTCCTCGTCCATGCACCGTTCCAGGGCGCCCGCCTCGAAGACGAGCAGGAGATCCACATGTTCCCTGGTCTGCACGCGCAGGGATCCGTCCAGGAACACCGCGGCTCGTTCCTGCCCGGGCAGGCGCATGGGCAAGAAAAGATGGCTCCGCTGGCTCGCGGCACCACGAGGGTGCACTTGGATGGGTGGCGAGCGGGCGGAGCCGTTTGCTATGCAACTCCTATTCTCGGCTGAACCCGCAGGAGGAGACATTTCTTCCCCTCAGGGTCTCCGGGGGCGGGCGCCGCCTTGGCCTGAGGCGGCCGGCCGGGCACAAAAAAAGCGGCGCCCGGAGGCGCCGCCCTGGGGGATCCAGCTTCGCTGATGGGGAATCAGGGGGAGGTCAGAAGCCGTTCTTCCGAAGAAGGGGATGGATCAGGGGCAACGGTCGTCTGTCAGGCGAGGAGCCCGGACGGGGTGGCTGTTGCGGAACAGCACGGGGGTCCGGCCAGGGGGCTGGTCGGCTTCCCACCATCTCCGGGACGCAGCGCCCGGTCCGAGCGGGACAGGGAAATCCCGCCGGCCCTAGACTCGGCCGCCGTGATCGAGGTCCTGCCCCATCCCGGCTGCCCCGGCCACCGCCTCCTGGACACCGGGGAGGGTGAGCGCCTGGAGCGCCTGGGGCCCTGGACCCTCCGGCGACCGGACCCGCAAGCCCTTTGGCGAAAGAGGCTTGGGGATGACGCCTGGGGCGCGGAGGGGCTCCGCTTCGTGCGCGAGTCCGACCGCGGCGGCCGCTGGGAGCTCCAGGGCGGCCGCCGGCCCCCGGAGGCCTGGCCCCTGGAGCTGGCTCCGGGGGTGACCGTCGAGGTCCGGCCCACGCCGTTCAAGCATGTGGGCTTGTTTCCGGAGCAGGCGGCCCACTGGGCCTGGGTCGCGGAGCGGCGCCGGGCCCTCGCCGCCGCCGGGGTCGGGCGCCCCCGGCTCCTGAATCTCTTCGCCTACACCGGCGCGGCCAGTCTCCACGCCTTCCGGCAGGGCTTCGAGGTGACCCACTGCGACGCCTCGCGCGCGAGCCTCGACCAGGCTGCCCGCAACGCCCGCCTCTCGGGCCTGCCGGAGGACGCCCTGCGCTGGATGCTCGAGGACGCGCCCCGCTTCGCCGCCCGCGAGCGCCGGCGCGGCCGCCGCTACCACGGTGTGATCCTGGACCCGCCGGCCTACGGGCGCGGCCCGCGGGGGGAGAAGTGGCTCCTGGAGACCGGACTCGCCCCGCTCCTCGAAGACTGCCGCGCCCTCCTCGAGGAGGACGCCCCTTCCTTCCTCCTTCTCTCGGCCTACGCCGTCGGCTTCTCGGCCCTGAGCCTGCGCAATCTCCTCGCCGGTCTGGGGCCGGGGCGCGTCGAAGCCGGCGAACTCGCTCTGCCCGAGGAAGGGGCGGGCGCGCGCCTCCTGCCCTGCGGCCTCTCCGCGCGTCTGGTCCTCGGAGACTGAGGCGGCCGTGGCCCCGCCCCTTCAGGTCCTCTACGCCGACAACCACCTCCTCGCGGTGCTCAAGCCCGCGGGACTGCCCGCCGTGCCCGACGGGAGCGGCGACCCCTCCCTCCTCGATCTCGCCCGGGAGTGGGTGCGCGAGGACAAGCAGAAGACCGGCCGTGTCTTCCTCGGCGTCGTCCACCGCCTGGACCGGCCGGTGAGCGGTGCCGTCGTCTTTGCGCGCACCTCCAAGGCCGCGCGCCGCCTGGCCGCCGCCTGGAAGGAGGAGGTGCGCAAGATCTACCACGGCGTCCTCGAGGATCCGCTGCCGCCAGGAGCCGACGAGGAAGGCGAGATCCGCCAGGGGCTGCGCAAGGACCGCGCGCGCAACCGCGTGCTGGTCTGCGGCGCGGGCGCGGGGCGCGAGGGAGCGAAGGAGGCCGTGACGCGCTTCCGCCTGGCCGAGCCCGGCGGCGACCGCCGCCTGGTCGTCCTGGAGGCGGTGACCGGGCGTCCGCACCAGCTGCGGGTGGCCTGCGCCACGCGCCTGCGCCCCCTCGCCGGGGATCTGAAGTACGGCGCGCGCCGGGCGCTCCCGGACCGGAGCCTCGCCCTGCACGCCGCCCTCCTGGAGCTCCCGCATCCGGTCCAGGACCGCGTCCTGCGCCTCGGTGCGCCCCATCCCCGAGGAGGCATCTGGGCGGGCTGGCGGCGGATCGGCGACAATGGCGGGCGATGACGCGCCTGCCCCTCCTCCTCGCCTACGACCTCCTCCTGATGGGGGCGGGCGCCGTCCTCCTGATCCTCGTCGCCACCTTCGTCGTCATCAGCCGCGCCAACGCCCGCGACGCCCTGCGGGAGCGGGAGGGGGAGGTTCCTTCTGCCGGCGACGGGGAGGAGAAGAGGGAAGGCCCGTAACGGGCGCGTCCGTCCTGCGCTGGAGACTCCCATGTCCTTGGCCGCCGCTGCCGTTCTCGCCTGCGCCGGTTTCGCGCCGCCGCAGGAGCCGCCGCCC
>JALUUN010000158.1 GCA_027021325.1 Planctomycetota bacterium | reverse complement strand
AGGGCGTTCTCGAGGTGGCCCCAGGCCTGCTGCAAGGCGAGGTTCTCGGCGGCGCGCTTGAGCCGGCTTCGGGCCTCCTGCACGAAGCGCGGCAGGCGCTCCCGCTCGACGAAGGCGATCCAATGCTTGAGCCAGGCGTCGCGCTCCTGCGGCGGGTAGCCCTGCACCGAACGCTCGAACATCTGCCGCAGGTCCGCCAGGGGGATGCGGAACTCCAGCCTCAAGGCGTGGGCACGCTCGCCGCGCCGCAGGGCGAGGTACTTCTGCGGCGGCAGGAGCAGAGCACTCTCCTCGCTGTCGAGGTACTGCTGGAAGGGGCGCAGAGCCGCCTGCTCGGCACCTTCGACTGCCGTGACCTTGACCAGCCCCTTCTCCCGGAACAGGCGGCGCAGGTCCCGGGCGATGCCGACGTCGCCGCGCAGGCGATCGAAGAAGGCGGCGATCTCCTCGCGCTCCGGGGCCTCCCATCCCTCCGGGGGCGGGCTCGGCTCGAGAGCCAGGGACAGGTCCTCGAGCTCGCCCTCGTCCTGGGCCTCGAGCACCGCCTGTTCGATGGCCGGGAGCTCCTTGCCCTGGAGCTGGCGGAGGAGGTTGGCGCGGCGCCGTTCCAGCGACTCGGCGAGGTGCATGCGGTCCAGGAGCACCTCGAAGCCGAAGGCATTCGGGAACAGCCCGGCCAGTTCGGGATCGGCGAGACGCAGCCAGCTGGGATCCTCACCCTGCGCGAGAGCCTCGCGCAGGTGGCGATAGACCGGGACCGTGAGTCCCAGGGCGCTGGCGACCGCCTGGTCGTCGCGCGGGGGAGTGGAGGGGCTCATCGTGCCGGGATTCTAGCGGGGCCCCGCTCCGCGGGGCGGAGCGGGGCCCGGAGAGCGGAGGGCGCAGGCCTCAGCCCTGGACGTCCCTGAGCAGCTTCTCCGCCAGGCCGGCGGGGAGCGGCGCGTATTCCAGCGGTTCGAGGGCGAAGGAGCCGCGCCCGGAGGTCAGGCTGCGCAGGGTGCTGGAGTAGGCGAACATCTCGGCCATCGGGACGCGCCCGCGCACCTCGCGCAGATCGCCGGCCACCGCGATCTCCTCGATCTCGGCACGGCGGCTGTTCAGGTCCCCGATCACATCGCCCAGGTACTCCTCGGGAGCCTGCACCGACAGCCGCATCATCGGCTCGAGGATCACGAGGTTGTTCTCGGTGGCCATGCGGAAGGCCAGCTGGCCGGCGGCGGCGAAGGCCAGCTCCGAGCTGTCCACTTCGTGGGCCTTGCCGTCGTACAGGGTCGCCCGGATGCCGGTGAAGGGCCAGCCCAGACGTCCGCCGGTCTGCGCCGCCTCGCGCAGGCCGCGCTCCACCGCCGGGATGTACTGGCGCGGCACCGCACCGCCGGTGATCGTGTCCTCGAAGACCAGGTCCTCGTCGCCCTCGGTCAGCGGCTCGAAGCGGACCTTGACGACGGCGTACTGACCGTGGCCGCCGGACTGCTTGATGTGCCGCGCCTCGACGTCGGCCGGGCCGCGCAGGGTCTGACGGTAGGCCACCTTGGGCTCGCCGACGGAGATCGGGATCCCGAGATCCCGCTGGATCCGGGTCAGGATGATCTCCAGGTGCAGCTCGCCCATGCCCGACACCACCATCTCGTCGGTCTCGGGATTGACGCTGGCACGGAAGCTCGGGTCCTCGCGCGTCAGGTGCGCCAGGGCGTCGCTCAGCCGGTCCCGGTCCTTCAGGGACCTGGGCTCGATGGACATGGAGATGACCGCCTCGGGGAAGGTCATGGACTCCATGACGACGGGCGCCTTGGGATCGCTGAGGGTGTCGCCGGTCACGGTGTTCTTGAAGCCGACCACGGCGCAGATCTGTCCGGCGTTGACCTCGTCCACGGCTTCGCGCTTGTCGGCGTGCATGAGCATCAGGCGGCCGACCCGCTCCTTGCGGTTGGTACGCGGATTCAGAACCACGTCGCCACGGCGGAGGACGCCGCTGTACACGCGGACGAAGGTGAGATCGCCGTTCGGGTCGGCGATGGTCTTGAAGGCAAGCCCCGTCAGAGGCTCCTCCACCGACGGCGCCCGCACGATCTCGACGTTCTCGTCGCGTGGATCGCGTCCCACCGCCGGGCCGATGTCCAGGGGGCTGGGCAGGTAGTCCACGATGGCGTCCATGAGGAAGCGGACCCCCTTGTCGTGAAGGGCCGAGCCGCACAGGACCGGAACCGCGTGCCCGAGGAGCGTCGCCTGACGCAGAGCGCCGCGGATCTCCTCCTCGGTGAGTTCCTCGCCCTCCAGGAACTTCTCGACCAGGACGTCCTCGACCTCGACGACGCGCTCGATCATCTCCGTGCGGCGCTTCTCGACGAGATCCCGGACCTCCTCGGGGATCTCGATCTCCTCGAGTTCGCTGCCCTGGCTGCCCTCGACGAAGCGCCAGGCCCGGCGGTGGATCAGATCCACGACGCCGTAGAAGTCCTTCTCCCGTCCCAGGGGCAGCTGCACGCGCACGGCGTTGGCGCCGAGACGGTTGCCGATGGTCTCCCAGGCGCGGTCGAAGTCCGCCCCGGTCCGGTCCAGCTTGTTGATGAAGCAGATGCGCGGCACCTTGTAGCGGTCGGCCTGCCGCCACACGGTCTCGGACTGGGCCTCGACACCAGCGACGCCGTCGAACACGGCAACGGCGCCGTCCAGGACACGCAGCGAACGCTCCACTTCGACCGTGAAGTCCACGTGCCCCGGCGTGTCGATCAGGTTGATCTTGTGACCGTTCCAGACGCAACGCGTACAGGCCGAGGTGATCGTGATGCCGCGGTTGCGCTCGTCCTCGAGGTAGTCCATGGTCGCCTCGCCATGGTGGACCTCGCCGATCCTGTGAGTGCGGCCGGTGAGGAAGAGGATCCGCTCCGTCACCGTGGTCTTGCCGGCATCGATGTGGGCCATCACCCCGATGTTGCGGATGCGCGAGAGCCGCGCCGCCTCCTCGGGCGAGAGGGACGGATGCAGGGCGGCGTGGGTCATGGATTCGGTGGCGGACATGGCAGTGGCTGCGGACTCCAGGGGCGGTCCTTCCCCCCTGGGGGCTTCGGACGGCGGAGCCGTCCAGGTGGTTCCGGCGCGGCCCGGGACGGTGCTCCGGGCACGGGGCGGCGGAGAGAGAGCGCGCTGGCCGGGAGAAGCGGGCCGGGCCGAGGCCCTTCCCGGGTTTCTTGCCGGGCGCCGGAAGCCGTCTATTCTATCCGGCTTCCCGCCCCGGCCAAGGTCTTCCTCGGCCGGAACCGCTGCCGGCCT
>JALUUN010000157.1 GCA_027021325.1 Planctomycetota bacterium | reverse complement strand
ACCCGCATCCTCGCCGAGACCGGGGCCGGCCAGCACGGCGTCGCGACCGCCACGGCCTGCGCCCTCCTCGGGCTGGAGTGTGTCGTCTACATGGGGGAGGTGGACGCCGAGCGCCAGCGCCCGAACGTCCAGCGCATGGAGCTCCTGGGCGCGCGGGTGGTGCGGGTGGGCCACGGGCAGCGCACCCTCAAGGACGCCATCAACGAGGCGATGCGCGCCTGGGTTTCCGATCCCGAGGCGCACTACGTGCTCGGCAGCGCCCTGGGACCCCATCCCTTCCCGGCCCTCGTGGCCTCCTTCCAGGAGGTCATCGGCCGCGAGGCCCGGCGCCAGGTCCTGGACCAGGCCGGCGGCCTGCCCGATGCCGTGGTCGCCTGCGTCGGCGGCGGCAGCAACGCGATCGGCATCTTCCGCGCTTTCCTCCAGGACGAGGGGGTGGAGCTCGTGGGGGTGGAGGCCGGCGGCTGCGGACCGGCGCCGGGGCGGCATGCGGCGCGCTTCCAGGGCGGCTCGCCGGGCGTCCTGCACGGCTGTTTCAGCTGGCTCCTCCAGGATCGGGACGGCCAGGTCCTGCCGACCCACAGCGTCTCGGCGGGTCTGGACTATCCGGCCGTCGGGCCGGAGCATGCCGCCCTGCGCGAAGCCGGGCGGGCGCGCTACGAGGCGGCCGGGGACGAGGAGGCGCTGGAGGCCTTCGGGCTCCTGGCGCGGATGGAGGGGATCCTGCCGGCCCTGGAGAGCAGCCATGCCCTGGCCTGGGTGGTGCGGGAGCGCGCTTCCCTTTCGGGGAAGCGGATCCTCGTCAACCTCTCGGGCCGCGGCGACAAGGACCTCGAAACCGTCCTCGCCCTCCGTGCGGCGCGGGAGGAGGGGGTGGCATGAGCCTGGAGCGCCTGGAGGACCGGCTGCAGGCGATGCGGGCGGAGGGACGCCGGGGGCTTGCCCCCTATCTGACGGCCGGGGACGGCGGCCTGGAGACGACCCTCGCCGCCCTGCGCGCCCTGGAGGCGGCGGGCTGTGCCTGCGTCGAACTGGGCGTGCCCTTCTCCGACCCGGTGGCCGACGGCCCGGTCCTGCAGGAAGCCGCCGGTCGCGCCCTGGAAGCCGGGACCGACCTGGACGGAATCCTGTCCATGCTCCGCGAGTACCGGAGCGGAAGCCGCGGGCATCCGCCCGGGGAGATGCCGGTGGCGGTCATGTCCTACGCGAATCCGCTCCTGCGCCGCGGCTGGATGGAGGCCTGCCACGCCCTGGCCGAGGCCGGGGCCGATGCCGTCCTGGTCGCCGACCTGCCGGTGGAGGAGGGAGGGCCCCTGCGCGAGGCGGCCCTGGAGGCGGGGCTGGCCCCGGTCTTCTTCATCAGCCCGACCACCAGCGAGAGGCGCGGCCGCGCCGCCGCGGAGGCGAGCCGCGGCTTTCTCTACCTGATCGGGCGCACCGGGGTCACCGGTTCGGCGACGCACTTCGACGAGACGACGCGGGCCTTCCTCGCCCGGGTGCGGGGCTGGACGGGGCTGCCGCTGGCGGTCGGCTTCGGCATCCGCGACCCCGAGGGGATGCGCGAGGCTCTCGCCCACGCCGACCTCGCCATCGTCGGGACCGCCCTGGTGCAGCGCATGCACGAAGCCGCCCGGGCCGAGCCCGGCGCTTTCGTCGAGGCGGCGGCCGCCGCCGCCGGCGCCTTCGCCCGCGAACTCCTGGAGGCCCTTCCCGCATGAGACCCGCCCTGCGCCATCAACTCGCCCGCCTCGACCGGACGCTCCTGGCCCTTCTCGACGAGCGGCAGCGCCTGGTGCTCCAGGCCGGGCCCGGCGAGGCCGCCGCCGAGCCTTTCGTCGAGGATCTCCTGCGGCGCCATGGCGGTCCCTTCCCGGTGGAGGAGCTGCGCCGGGTCCTGGAGGCCGTGGCCGCGGCCGCCCGCCGGGCGGAGGAGGTGCGAGGATGATCCTGCGCCTGCGTCCGGGCCTGGCCGAGGAGAGGGTCCAGGAACTGCGGGAGCGCCTGGAGGCCGAGGGCCTGCGCACCGCCCGCTCGCCGGAGACGGCGCGACCGGTGATCGCGGTCCTGGACCGGGTGCCCGCGGCCCTGGCCGCCGAGCTGGAGCGGGAGCCGGCGGTGGAGGAGGTGGTGGAGTCGCCGGGGGTCTGGCGGCGGGTCCACCGCGCCTTCCGCGAAGGCCTGTCGGTGGTTCCGGTGGGGGGGGTGAACGTCGGCGGGGGAGAAGTGGTGGTGATCGCGGGGCCGTGCAGCGTCGAAGGGGCGGGCGCCATCCGCGAGGCCGCCTGGCGGGTGCGCGAAGCGGGGGCGCAGCTTCTGCGGGGCGGAGCCTTCAAACCGCGCACCAGCCCCTACAGCTTCCAGGGCTTCGGGGTCGAGGGGCTGCGCCAGCTCAAGGAGGCGGCGGAGGAGACGGGGCTGCCGGTGGTCACCGAGATCCTGGATGCCGCGCACCTGCCGGCCTTCCTGGACCAGGAGGTGGACTGCTTGCAGATCGGTGCGCGGAACATGCAGAACTTCACCTTGTTGAAGGCGGTGGCCACCGCCGGGCGTCCGGTGCTCTTGAAGCGGGGGCTCGCCGCCACCGTGGACGAGTGGCTGTCGGCGGCGGAGTACCTGGCGGCCTACGGCTGCCCGCAGATCATCCTCTGCGAGCGGGGCATCCGCACCTTCGAGACGGCCACCCGGAACACCCTGGACCTCACGGTCCTGCCGCTGCTTCGGGAGTGGACGCATCTGCCGGTGATCGTGGACCCCAGCCACGCCGCGGGCATCGCGCGCCTGATCCCGCCGCTGGCGCGGGCGGCGGTGGCGGCCGGCGCCGACGGGGTTGCGGTGGAGGTCCACCCGCATCCGTCCGAGGCCCGGAGCGACGGTCCCCAGGCGCTGCTGCCGGGGGAACTCACGGCCCTGGTCGCGGAGGCGCGGGTGCAGGCCGCCGTCACCGGCCGCAGCTTCCATCCGCCGCCGCGGGCCGGGGCCGCCCGGCAGCCGGCGCGCCGCCTCTGAGGGACGAGGTTCAGGGTTCCGTCTCCGGCCTGCGCCTCCCGGCGGCCTCCGGCACCAGGGGCACGAAGCGAACCCCTCCGAGACGGGTCGGCTCCTCCAGGCGGCCGTTCTCCCCCTTGCGCAGGAGGACGAGGTCCTGGGCCAGGCCGGTCCCGTCATCCAGGGGCAGGACCAGGCGCCCGCCTGGAGCCAGCTGCGCAGCCAGGGCCGGCGGCGGCTCCGGCACCGCAGCGCTGACCAGAATGGCGTCCCACGGCGCCTCCCCGGGCAGACCGCGCCAGCCG
>JALUUN010000156.1 GCA_027021325.1 Planctomycetota bacterium | reverse complement strand
CCGTGCATGCCCAGGATCCAGACTCCCCCTCGCTGGACGGCGAAGACCGCCGACAAGTACCACCTCTACGAACTCTCGGTCCAGGAGACCGACGCCGACCTGGACTTCGTCGAGGGGGTGTACCGCGAGCGCCGCGGCGCCGAACCCCTGCGCTTCCAGGAGGACTTCTGCGGCACCGCGCTGCTCTGCGCCCGCTGGGTGCAGCGCGGCCCGCGCCGCACCGCCGTCGGGGTGGACCTGGACGCCGCCTGCCTGGACTACGCCCGCGGCCGCCACCTGGCCGGCCTGGAACCCGAGGAGCGGCGCCGGGTGCAACTGGTCCAGGCCGACGTGCGCCAGGCACAGACCCCGCCGGCCGACGTCATCGGCGCCTTCAACTTCAGCTACTGGGGGCTGCGCCGCCGCACCGATCTCCTCGATTACTTCCGCCACGCCCGCGAATCCCTGGCCCCCGAGGGCTGTCTGGTCCTGGACCTCTTCGGCGGCCCCGATGCCCAGGTCGAGTGCGAAGAGACGACGAAGAAGGAAGGCTTCACCTACATCTGGAAGCAGGAGGCGATGGACGCCATCACCAACCACATCACCTGCCGGATCGCCTTCCGCTTCCCGGACAAGAGCGTCCTCGAGGACGCCTTCGTCTATCACTGGCGGGTCTGGAGCCTGCCCGAGATCCGCGACATCCTGCACGACGCCGGCTTCGGCACCGTGACCGCCTACTGGGAAGGGGTGGACGAGGACGGCGAGGGCGACGGCGTCTTTCTCCCGCGGGAGCACGCCGAGAACGAGGAGGCCTGGATCGCCTACCTGGTGGCCTGGAAGGACTGAGGCCGGAGGCTCCCGGAGGGGAGCCTATTCCTCCTCCGCCAGGCGGCGCTCGACCTCGCGCAGGAAGGGCACCGCCGGGTCGGGATCGGCCCCCCAGCCGAGGACCACGGTGAGCATGCTGTAGGAGGAGGTGTCGGCCTCGACGCGGACCAGGGCGGCACGGCCGCCCAGACGGGTCTCGAAGCTGCGCTCGTGGGCCTGCTCCTCGACGGCCTCGACCGGCAGGTCCAGGGCCCTGGCGGCCTCCAGGGCCGCGGCCCAGGTGCGGTCCATGCCGGCCCGGAAGTCCACCTCCACGGCGTCGCCGAAATGGCGCGCCCCTTCGACCCCCCAGGCGCCCTGGACCCCGCAGCCCGCCAGGAGCAGGCTCAAGAGCAGGAGGGCGCCCCTCACCGCCCTTCGAGCTCTTCCTCGATCTCGTCGAGGATGCGGCGGCTCATCTCCTCGTCGCCGAAGGTGCCGACCCGGATCTCGATGTGGCTGCCGCTCTGGCCGCGGGCCTCGAGGGCGAGCTGCAGCTCGGTCCCGTCGGCGGTCTCGGCCACGATCTCGGCGTCGAGGCCGGTGCTGCGGGCGTCGATGCGGCGCAGCCCGAGCTTCTCCAGGGCCCGGACCGCAGCCTCGGCGGCCTCGGGCACAGGGGCGTCCAGCTCCGCCTCCAGGGCGCCCTCCAGGTAGAGGACACCGCCGGCGGCGGCCCCGGCCACGACCAGGGTGCAGCCGGGGGCGAAGAGGAGGAAGAAGGTCAGGAGGAGCAGGCGCATGTCGGCGGGTCCCGGTCCAGGATACGGCCGCTCCCCCTCAAGCCTCCTGGTCCACGCACAGCCGGCGCGCGAAACCCGCGGCCTTCTTGTAGGAACCGAGGCGCTTGCAGGCCTTCCAGATGGCCTCGCGCCGCTCCTCGCTCACGCCCACCGCCAGGGCGTCGAACTTGCTGCGGATCTCCGCCTCGGTCAGGGGCGCGCGGGGATCGCCCTTCGGGTAGTCCACCTGCTTCTCCAGGCACCGGCCGTCGCGGGTCGTAATGGCGACATGGCAGCGCTGGACGGCGGGGAAGGCGGCCTCGAAGTCCGGCTCCGCCAGCACCCGGATGCGGTGGATGACCTGCTGCACCCGCGGATCGGCGATGACCTCGTCCTCGAAGAGGTCCGGGGTCACGCGCCGGTGCAGGATCGCGGCGGTGATGCAGTAGGGCAGGGAGTGATCGGCGGTCTCGCGCGTGGTCGGGTGGTACTTGGAGGGATCGCTGAGGATGTCCGCCGCCTTGGTCAGGGTGCGGATCCGGACCTCTTCGATGTCGTCGGGAGCGAGGTCGTTCTCGACCACCAGGTCCAGGGTGCAGGAGATGGGTGCGTGGGTCAGGGCCTCGGTCGGGAAGAACTTCATCCCGCACTGCAGGATCCGCCAGTCCCGGCCCAGGTCGTCGAAGACCTCCCACTTCCACTCGCTGTCCATGACGTCGGCGAGCCCCTCCTTGCCGTCCAGGACATGGGCCGGCCCCTGGTAGCCCTCGCGGGCCAGGAAGGCGGCCTCGAGGCCGGCACGGCAGGCCATGGGGTCCACAGTGTTCTTCATCATGGTCAGGTGGCCGGCGGTCACCGCCCCGAGGCTGCAGTGGTGGCTGCCGGCGATGCCCAGGGCGTGCTGGATGCCCTCGGCGTCGAGGCCCAGGGTGCGCCCGGCGGCGGCGGCGGCGGCAAAGGCCGTCAGGGTGGCGTGGTGCCAGCCGAGTTCGCGGATGCCCGGAAAGCTCACCTCGCACAGGCGCTGCTCGATCTCGTAGCCGACGACGATGCCGACGACCATCTCGCGCCCGCCCAGGCCGGCGGCCTCGGCCGCCGCCATGGGAGCCGGGATGATGTCCGAGGGGTGGCTCGGGTCCTGCTTCCAGTAGATGTCGTTGTAGTCCAGGGCGCGGATCGCCAGCGAGTTCAGGAAGGCCGCCTGCAGCGGCGCCACCTTGGCTCCCTCCCCCAGGAGGTGGCAGGCCCTGCGGCCGCCCTCCTGGGCCGCCACCTTGCGGGCGATCCCCCAGTCGTGGGTGCGCCAGCCGCCGAAGGCGCAGCCGACGCTGTCCTGCATGTAGCGCGCGACCTCGCGCAGGACCTTGCGCGGCAGGTCCTCGTACTGGAGGCCCGCCGCCCAGGAGGCGAGCCTCCAGGTGACGTGGTCGCGGGGGCTGGTATGGGTGTCGTGGCCCATGACGGCGCGCCCTCAGACCTGGACGGAGGCGCAGGCCTCGGCGATGGCGGCCCCCATCTCCGAGCACTTCGTGGAACCGCCCATGTCATAGGTGCGGTGCCGGCCCTCGGCGAGGATCCGGGCGACCCCGGCCTCGACGCGCTTCGCCATCTCCGTCTCGCCCAGATAGTCGAGCATCATGCGGGCGGCGAGGATGCAGGCGATGGGGTTCACCTTGTCCTGGCCGAAGTACTTCGGCGCCGAGCCGTGGGTCGGCTCGAAGACCGCCACCTTCTCGCCGATGTTGCCGGCGGCAGCGAAGCCGAGGCCGCCGACCAGCTGCGCGCAGAGGTCGCTGAGGATGTCCCCGAAGAGGTTGCTCGTGACCAGGACGCCGTAGTTCTCAGGGTTCTTGATCAGCCACATCGCCATGGCGTCGATGTTGGCATCCCACATCTCGATGTCGGGATAGTCCCTGGCGACCTCCCGGGCGGCATCCAGGAACAGCCCGGAGGTCTCGCGCAGGACATTCGGCTTTTCGACCACGGTCACCGTCGGGTAGCCGTGCTTGCGGGCGTACTCGAAGGCGGCGCGGACGATGCGGCTGGCGCCCTTCCAGGTGATGATGCGGCTGGAGAAGGCCATCCGGTCGGGCTCCACCTCCCGGAAGCGGGCGAAGGAAGGATGGCTCTCCAGGGCCTCGCGGATCGGGCCCTCCACCGGATGCCACTCGACGCCGGTGTACATGCCCTCGGTGTTCTCGCGGAAGACCACGAGATCAATGCCGTCCCGGTAGTTCAGGGGGTTGCCCGGGAAGGCCTTGCACGGGCGGCAGTTCTGGTACAGATCGAAGAGCTGCCGCATGCGCACGATGGGACTGCGGTAGTCCAGGCCCTTGCCCTGGAGCTCGGGGGCCAGTTCGGCCTGCGCCTCGGCCTTGGGCTTGCTCGTGATCGCCCCGAAGAGGGCGGCGTCCACGGTCCCGAGGCCGTCGATGGTGCGCTGGGGCAGGGCGTCGCCCTCCTGGCACCAGAACTCCCAGCCGATGTCGAGGGGAACGTACTCGGCTTCGAAACCGACCGCGTCGAGCACCTGGCGGGCGGCGTTCATCACCTCGATGCCGACGCCGTCGCCCGGCATCCATCCAATCCTGTGCCTGGCCATGTCCGGGGGGGGTTGCGGGATCCTCGGTGGAGGGGAAGGGCCCGACCGGCCGTCCGATCCCGAAGAACGGCCCTGCCGGGCCGGAGGATCCTACCGGCCCCCCGCGGGGGCCGCCACGGGAAGGGCCCGAATCCGGCGCCGGCCCCCCGCGTGCGGCCGGGCGCCGCCGCCTCAGCGGCCCGAGGCCGGCGCCGCCTCGGGCACGACAATCCTCCGGTCCACCTCGCCGGCGCCGGCCGGAATCTCGATCACGGGCCCGAAGGAGTGCCCCTCGGCGTCCAGGCCCTGGAGGCGGAGGGCGCCGCGCGGCGCCGTCGCCCAGAGGAAGCGCGACCCGCCGTCGTCCCCGTCCTCGTAGACGAAGAGTTCGGGATCGTCCTCCGGGAGCTCGGCGCCGGCCAGGACCCGCATGGCGGCCAGGCCCCGCACCGGCCGCCCGAGGGCGTCCACGTAGCGCAGGCGCAGAACCCGGCCCGGCTCCAGGGCGACGCGGATCGGCGTCCCGGAGACCTGGTCGGCCGCGCGCAGGTCGAGGCTGCGGATCAGGTAGCCCGGGCGCCAGAACCTGGCCTCGTCCACCCGCGCCGCCAGGTTGTGGAAGACGACGCGCCCGTCGTTGAGGCCGGCGACCACCGGCAGGACCTCCTCCTGGCAGATCAGATAGACCTCGGGGTTGTCCACGAACTCGCCCGTGAGGCTGTCCACGACCTCGAAGGCCAGGTGGCTGAAGCCGGGGATCTCGAAGACCAGATCCCGGTCTCCGGTCTGCGCCGGCAGCCGCGGGCCGTCCGGATAGTTCAGGAGCACGATCTCGTAGCGGCCCGGCGGCAGGTCGGGGAAGCGGAAGCTTCCGTGGGCGGGATCCACCTCGGCGAAGCGGCGCTCGGCCGGCCCCTCGCCCGGTCCGTCCACCCACAAGGCCTCGAGCTCGGCGTGGAAGGCCCGGGGCAGGGCACCGCCGGCGACCGTGAGGCGGCCCGCGATCTCCATGCCCAGAAGGGCGCCGAGATCGATCTCCACGCTCGTGACCGCGCCGGGCCGGACCTCGGCCTCGGTGAGCTGGCCGAGATCGAACTCCCTCCCTTCCCATTCGAGGGAGCCGGCGAGACGGCTCGGCGCCAGGAGTTCGGCCTCGTACCAGCCGTCCTTCCCGGCGCGGGCCTCGACCTGGAGGCCGCGCCGCTCCAGGTCGCGGGAGACGTAGCTCGCATGGAGGAGCCGGTCCTCCCGCGGGTCCGGTTCCGCGAGGAGCGGGGCCGGGCTCAAGAGCAGGCGGGCGTCGCCCAGGACCTCTCCCTCCTCGCCGCGCACCAGCAGGCGCACGCGGCCCCGCTGCGGCGCCACCTCCAGACGCCAGAGAGGATCCCGCGGCAGGGCCGGCACCACGAGGTCTCCATAGTCCCGCACCGCACCGTCCTCGGTCACGACTCTCAGGGAGACCAGGCGCAGATCCTCGGAGCTGGCCCGGAAGGGCAGGAAGCCGCTCCCGTCCGCCGCGGTCGTGACCCGGCCGCGCAGGGGCTCGTGGAAGCGCCAGGCCCCCTGCCAGGAGTCCGCTGCCGGGTTCCACTCCCGGGGCAGGGCGTGGTCGATGGGCTCCATGGAGTACTCGACGCGGTGCAGGCCGGGCAGGGGCTCGCCGTGGCGCACAACCTGGAAGGGCATGTGCTCCTCCCGGCTCAGGGCCAGCTCGTAGGCCCCGCCGGGCGCCTCCCCCACCACGGTGAAGGCGGCCGGCAGGTAGCCCGGCGCCTCGACGCGGAACTGCAGGGGCAGTTCCTCGGGCTGCAGGTCCTCCAGGGCCAGGACGCCGTCCGTGGAAGGCAGGATCTCCCGGGGCAGGACGCGCTCGCCGCGCTCGTCGAAGAGGGGCCGGCCGAGGCGGCGCACGCGGGTGAAACGGGCGTCGGGCACCGCAAGGCGGGTGCGCGCGTCCACGGCCCGGAGTTCGACCCGGCGCGGGTAGGGCTGGACCGCGATCTCCAGGACCGGCTCCTCGGCCCCGGGCAGCCCTCCCGGCAGGAAACGCTGCACCGTCCGGCCCAGGGCCGGCCCCAGGGGCAGGACCTCCAGGGTCACTCCGCCGGCGGCCTTGCCGGCCCAGAGCCGGACCTCGCCGCGCTCGTCGGTCACCCCCGCCGAGCGCCAGCCCTCCTCGTAGCGGACCAGGTCCAGTTCGACCCCCGCCAGCGGACGGCCGTCGGTCAGGCTGCGCACCCGGACCCGCACCGGCCGTGCCTCCTCGAGGCGCAGGACCACCTCCGTCGGCGGCGAGGCCGCCGGCACATCCTCGAAGAGGACCCTTCCCACGTAGCCCTCCGCACCGGCGAAGAGGTCGGCCCAGTCCAGGTACTGGCCGCCCGGCTCCCAGGGCAGGGCGAAGCGCCCCTCCTCGTCGGCAGTGGCCGCATACTGGATCTGGAACTCCGGCACCAGGGCATGGACCCGGGCGAAGGGAACGGGCCGGTCCCCGGGGCCCAGGACCACCCCGGTCCAGCCGAACAGGCCAGGAGCCAGGCGCGGCGGGCCGGCCGGGGCCAGGGCCGGATCCGGCGGCGCCTCCTCGCCCGGCCGCCGGGTCAGGGGGCCGCGGACGCGGGGCGCCTGGGCCCGGGCCTCCTGCACCGCCGGCCGCTCGGCCGGTGCGGGCACCGGACCGGGAGGGCCGCCCCAGAGCATCCAGGCGGCGGCCCCGGCCGCCAGGCCGCCGGCCAGGAGCAGGCCGGCGGCGGGGACGCGCGCCGCTTCGGGCGCGACCCGCGCCAGCCCGCCCGCCAGGACCACGCAGCGCCGGCGCCAGTCGCTGCCCCAGTCCTCGGCCAGACGCCGGCGCAGGCGCTCCACCGCCCGCTGCAGGCGCTTGCGCACGGTCTCGGAGGCGAGCCCCGTGGTGGCCGCCACCTCCTGCAGGGACTGGCCCTCGAAGTAGCGCAGGAGCACGACCTCGCGGTAGATCTCCTCGAGGTTCAGGACCTCCTGGACGAGGCGGGCCTGCAGGCTGGCGCGCTCCAGGACCTCGGCCGGGTCCGGCGGCTCCGCCGCGGCGGCCTGGCGCGCCTCGCGGCGGCTCCGGCTCTGGCGGCTGCGGTGGCGCGAGGTGTTCAGGTTGCGCAGGACCGTGGCCAGCCAGGAGCGGACCGAGACGCCGGCCTCGGGCGGACTGCGCAGGGCCGCCACCCAGGCATCCTGGACCAGGTCCTCGGCCTCGTCCTCGTTCCGGGCCAGGCGCAGGGCCAGGCTCCGGACCCAGGAGGCGTGGTCCAGGAGCTCGTGGATGTCCACCGGATCGGGCGCGGAACGGGACATGGGCCGGAGGGAGGCGGGGAAGGGCCGGTTCCGGCCCTCCCTCCAGTATGCCCCACGGAGGGCCCCCCGGAGGCCGGGAAAAGCGCCCGCCGACTCCCTCCCCAGGGTCCGGCGGGCGCAGAAAAGGAGAGCGGCCAGACCGCTCGACCTCGGCCAGGATCAGCGGAAGCAGGGTCCCATGAATAGGGATTCGGGATCGTGAGGCACCTTATTCCCCGCCGTCACGCAGGATCGAGGCCTGGACCGGGACACCGGCGGAACCCGCCGCGACCCGTGCCCGGAGATCGAGCGGCCGGCCATCCCCGCCGCGGGGGCGGAGCAGGACGGCCTCGAGGGGAGCGTCTTCCCACTGGAGGGAGCCGTCCTCCCGGGCCGGGAGGACGAGGAGGACCTCGCCGCCGGGCTCGCGCACCCACTCCCAGGAGCGGGCGCCGGCGACCGGCCCGACGCGCAGCGGCCGGCCCGGCCCGAGGACCGCCTCGGCCCGCCAGAGAGGGCCGGGCTCGGCGGGAAGGTCCAGGACCGCCGGGGCATAGCCCGGGCGCTGGAAGACCAGGGTGCGCCAGCGGCGCAGGCTGGCAGACTGGAGCAGGCGCCCCTCCGGCAGGCGTTCCTCGACACGCTCCCCGTCCTCGGTGATGCCGAGGAGCGAGACGTTGCGCAGCGGCCGGCCGGCGGCGTCCACCGCCTGGAGGTCCCAGTCCACGAGCGGCGGCGCGACCAGGTCCAGGCCGCTCGTGCCCGCCGGAACGAGGCGCGGCTCCAGGCGCCGGCTCCAGCGCAGGCTCAGTTCCCACAGGCCGGGCTCCAGGCCCTCGAAGCGGAAGCGCCCCTCCTCCCCCGGCAGCGCCGTGGCGAGGACGCGCCCGTCGGCGGGGTCGCGCAGGACCAGGAGGCGGCTCAGGACGTCGCCCGCGGCCGGATCCAGGGGCCGGTCCAGGATCAGGCGCCCCTCGATGGCGAGTCCTGCAGCGGGCACCGCCACCGGCACCTCCAGGGAGCCGGCTTCGGTGACCAGGATCTCGGCAGCGGCGGCGCCGCCGGCGGCGGACCAGCGGACCGTGGCCGGGACCGGCACCTCCAGGCGCGCGCGGCCGTCGGGGCCGGTACTCAGGGGCCGGCGGCTGCGCAGCTCCCGCGAGCTGCGCAGGCGCGCTCCGGCGTCGGCGGCCGTGGCCTCGACCTGGAGCACCGTCGCCACCGGCGCGCCCGAGGGGTCCGTGGCCAGGAAACTCAGCTCGGCCGTGGCCGGGCTCAGGTCCAGAAGCCAGGGCTCTTCGCGCGGCAGGTCCCCGGGGCGGACGCGCCCGAGCTCCCGCACCCGGCCGTCGGGGGCTTCGAGGCGGAACTCCAGGGCCTGGACGGGGCCGAGATCCCCGGGCAGGCCGAGCACCGCCCGGCCCTCCTGGTCGCCACGGACGGCGAAAGCGAGCTCGGCCGCCCCGCGCCAGGGCAGGAGCTCCTCCCGGCCGGCGGGCAGGGTCCGCGGCGCCAGTTCGTAGCGCCAGCGCAGACGCGTCCCCGCCGGGGCCGGGCGGCCGCCATCGAGGAGGCGGAGCTCCACGCCGCGCAGCGGTTCGAGGGCGACCTCGAGAGGCTGCCCGGGATCCCAGGCCGCCGGGACCACGAGCTGCGGCGCATAGCCGGGCGCCTGGACCAGGATGCGGGCCGGGTCCCCCGGCGGGAGGGCGGCCTCGAGGAGGCCGCCCTCGGCCCGGAGGAGCGGCCAGGCCGTGGCATCGGCCGGCGCCCCCTCGGGCTGCAAGCGGAAGCGGGCCTCCGCGAGAAGGGCGCCGCTTCGGGCGTCCCGGGCCAGGAGATGGACCCGGTCCGGGAAGAAGGCGGTGCGCAGGACGACCTCGGGGTCGGTCCCGTCCACCTGGACGGCCAGGCGGACCCGGCCCGCCCGGGTGCTCCGCCGCGGATCCACGCGCACCTCGGCCGGTCCGGGCCCGGGGGCGAGGAGGACGGCCAGGCCATCCTCGTCGGTCTCGGCGCGGCTGCGGAAGGGCCCCTGGGCGAGTTCGACGGGAACTCCCGGCCGCGCCCGGCCGGAGACTTCGTCCACGACCCGGACCGCCACGGGCAGCCCGTCGCGGTGCAGGACGAGGACCGCTTCCTCGGCGGCGCCCGGGCGCAGGTCGAAGCGCAGGCTCCCGGCCAGACCCGGCAGACTCGCCCCCAGCCAGCCACGCCAGTCCGCGGGGTCCACCGGACAGGGGAGTTCGAAGCGGCCGTCCTCGCCGGCGACGGCCCGGCTCGCGGCGCGGCCGAGGACCGCCTCCACCAGGGCGCCGGCAGCGGGCGGGCCCCCGGGGGCGTCCAGGACCACTCGGCCCCGGAACCAGCCCGGGCGGGGGCCGGGCGCGAGGTCGCGGCGCGCACCCTCGGGCGCCGGCGCCGGGACGGCCGGGGCTTCCCTCTCCCCCGCCGCAGGCGCGGACGATTCCTTCGGAGCGGCGGCGTGGACGCCGCCGCCCGGTTCCGGCGGATCGAGCCACAGGAAGGAGCCGGCGACCAGGGCCGCTCCGGCGGCCAGGGAGGTCCAGAGTCCAAGGCCGCCGAGGCCGCCGGTGGCGACCAGGGCGCCCGGCGGCGGCGCGGTCCGCGCCAGGGCAACGCAGGCGGCATACCAGCCCGATCCGAAGCGGTCCTGCAGGCGCTCGCGCAGGCGCTCGCGGGCGCGGCTCAAGCGCTGCCGCACCGTGCCCGGCTTGAGGTCCAGCTCCTCGGCGATCTCGCTGGTGCTGAAGCCGTGGAAGTAGTGGAGCAGGACGACCTCACGGTAGATCTCGTCGAGCTCGTGGACGGCGGCGCCGATCTCCTGCTGCAGGGCCGCCTGCTCGTGAAGCTCGTCCGGGGTCGGAACCTGGCGCAGCGGCACGGCAAGGCCTTCGGCCACTTTCTGCTCGCGCCGTGCCCGGCGGCTCTCGCTGCGCAGCCGCGAGATGTGGCGGCTGCGGACCACCGCAAAGAACCAGCTCTTCAGGGAAGAGGTGTCGCGGGGCGGCCGGTCCAGGGCCGTCACGAGGGTGTCCTGGACGATGTCGTCCTCGTCGGCCTCGTTCTGGACCAGGCCGCGGGCCACGGAGCGGATCCAGGAGGCGTACTCCAGGGGGTTCCAGGATTCGTCCACGGGGGAGGAGGCTGCCTTCATGGCTCAAGGGTGGAACGCCGCCGGCTCCCTCCACGATACAGGGAGGAGAGCAAACTCCTGGAAGAGCGCGGCTTGCATGGAGAAGGGCGGAGGTTCGGAACCTGGGAGGCGGCGAGGAGAGCCGGATGGAGGGTCTTGCCGGCGGACCAGGGAGACCCGAAGGCCGGGGATGGCAGGTCCGCCGGGGGGAGCGGCCCCCCATCCAGCGGGAATTCCGTCGAAGAACCCGGCCAGAGGCCGGCTCGACGGGGGAACGCCGCCGGCGCGCCGGGCGTTACCGGGATTCCCGGGAAATCCCGGTGAGGCCGTAGGCCTCCTCCACGAGGCCCCGGGCGTAGCGCAGGAGGGGGCCGGCGCGGAGCGGGCCGCCGAGAGCCTGCTCCAGGAGCTCCGGCACCCGGAAGCGGCTGCCGTGGCGGTGGATGCGCTCCCGCAGCCAGTCCCGCAGCGGTGCGAAGTCGCCCGCCGCCCAGGCCTCCTCGGGCTCGCCCGCCTCGGCGGCGAAAGCCTCCAGAAGAGCCGAGGCGATGAGGTTGCCCAGGGTGTAGGTGTGGAAGTAGCCGAAGGCGCCCATGCTCCAGTGGATGTCCTGGAGGACGCCGTCGCGCGCCGAGGGCGGCCGCAGCCCGAGGAGCCGCTCCATGCCCTCGTCCCAGGCTCCCGGGAGGTCGGCGGCCTCCAGGTCGCCGGCGATCAGGGCCCGTTCCAGATCGAAGCGCAGGGCGATGTGCAGGTTGTAGGTCACGGGATCGGCCTCGACCCGGATGAGGCTCGGCCGCACCGGATTCAGGGCCGGCCACAGGGTCTCGACGTCCGGGGCAGCCTCACGCCGGTCGGGGAAGGCCGCGTGGAAGCGCGGCAGGGCGAAACGCCAGAAACCGCGGCTGCGGCCGACGAGGTTCTCCCACAGGCGCGACTGGCTCTCGTGGACGCCGAGGCTGACGGCGTGGCCCAGGGGGGTGCGGTGCCAGTCCCGGGGCAGGCCCTGCTCGTAGAGGCCGTGGCCGGCCTCATGCAGGACGCCGAAGAGGGCCGGGCGGAAGTCGTCCTCCTGCCAGCGCCAGGTGATGCGGACGTCGTCGGGCTGGATGCCCGTGCAGAAGGGGTGGGCCGAGGCGTCCAGGCGCCCGGCCTCGAAGTCGAAGCCGATGGCGGCGGCCATCTCGCGGGCGAAGGCCTCCTGGACGCGGGGCTCGAAGTGCCCCCGGGCCGGAGCCTCGTCCACCGCCGGCCCGCTCTCCTGGACCGCCCGCACCAGGGGCTGGAGTTCGGCGACGAGGTCGCGGAACAGGGGCTCGAGCTCGGCGACCTGCGAACCGGGCTCGTACTCGTCCATGAGCGCCTCGTAGGGGTCGCCCTCGGGGGCGAGGCAGGCGGCCTCCTCGCGCTTGGCGGCCAGGATCTCCTCCAGGACCGGCTGGAAGAGGGTGAAGTCGTCGGCCTCGCGAGCCGCCCGCCAGGCCTCGAGGCCGCGGCTCGCCAGTTCCGCCAGCCGCCGGGCCAGGGCCTCGGGCACGCGCCGGGCGCGCTCGATCCGCCGCCGCGCTTCGCGCACCTGGGCCTCGGCCACGGGGTCGCCGGCGTGCTCGCCGGCCCAGGCCTCCAGGGCCTCGGCGAGGGCGGGGTCCACCAGGGCGCGGTGGCGCAGGCCGCTCAGCGCGGCGAGCACCCGGCCGCGGCCGGCGGCACCGCGCGGCGGCATGCAGGTCTCCTGGTCCCAGGAGAGGAGGGCCGAGGCCGAACCCAGGTCCTCCAGTTCGGCCCAGCGCTCCAGGAAGCCGCGGGCTCCGCTCATCGGGGCGCCTCTTCGGCCAGGGCCGCCTCCAGGGCCGCGCGCAGGGCCGGGTCGTCCGGAGCGACGCGGCTGGGGAAGACGGCACGCACCCGTCCGTCCCGGCCGACCAGGTACTTCCAGAAGTTCCACTCGGGCTCGGAGCGGCCGCGGGTCAGGAAGGTCCAGACCGGCTGCCGGTCTTCGCCGCGCACCTCGCCCCGGGCGAAGAGCGGGAAGGCGACGCCGTACTTTTCCTCGCAGAAGGCCCGGATCTCCTCCGGACTGCCCGGCTCCTGGCCGCCGAACTGGTTGCAGGGGAAGCCCAGGACCGTCAGGCCGCGCCGGCCGTACTCCTCCTGCAGGGCCTGGAGACCGGCGTACTGCGGCGTGTAGCCGCAGGCGCTGGCGACGTTCACCGCCAGGCAGACCCGGCCGCGCAGGCTCCCCAGCTCGAAGGTCTGGCCCTCCAGGGTCTGGAGACGGAAGTCGAAAAAGGAGAGCGGCTCCTCGTCCTCCTCCGCCTCCGGCGCGCTGCCGGGCTTCTCCAGCCTCAGGTAGTCGAGACCGGCCATGTAGGCGGGAATTGCCTCGGGATGGGCTCCCTCGATGCGCAGACTCAGGCGCCCGGTGGTGGACGGGAAGTCGAAGAGGCCCAGGTCCACCTCCGGTGCGGCCTCGACCTTCGGCGCGTAGAGGTCCACGGGTCCGCCGGCGGGGAAGCCGTTCACGAAGGGCTGGACCACGGCGTAGTCGGGAGCGCGGGTGAAGCGGGCGAGGACGCGCCATTCCCCGGGTTCGGGGACGGGGAACTTCAGGACCAGGAGAGAACCCGGTTCGCCGTCGGTCCACCAGAGCTGGGTCTCTCCCGACCAGTCGCCGCCGAAACCGAGCATGTGCTGGCGCCGCAGGCGACCGCCGCGCAGGGCCGCCACCTCCAGGGCCTCGGCCTCGAGGGCGTCCGGAACGCGGAACACCTCCAGATCGGGAGCCGGCGGCAGCAGGCGCGCCTCGGCCTCGGGAAGCGGCGGCATCTCTGCGCCGCTTCCGAGAGGCCCGTACCACCAGACACTGGAGGCCAGGTCCACCTGGATCTGCTCCTCCCAGTGCCAGAGCTCCAGGTCGAAGGCCACGGACTCCTGGAAGGGAATGGCGTCCAGGTGCAGGAAGCGGTTGAGGAGGGTGAAGCCGGCATTGCCCGGACCGTCGCAGCGCAGCTGGTTGTGGAAGGGGTGCCGGAAGAGTTCGTTCGAGCCCCAGGCGTAGCCGAACCAGTCCTCGGTCCCGGTGCCGAAGATCGAGGGAAAGGCCTCGCCGTCCACCCGGACCTTCTCGTCGCCCTCCCCCCACCAGATCCGGCTCGGATTGCGCAGAAGCAGGGAGGTCCCCACGACCCGCCCGGGGCCGCGCGCCTCGAGGAGGGGCAGGTCCCGGAAGGGGCGGGTGGGGAGGTCGCGGAAGTCGCGCCAGGCGGCGTGGAGACGGAGGGGCGTCGCTGGATCTCCGGGCTCGGCGACCAGCTTGAGCAGGCAGTTCACCCGCCTGGTGCCCTCGTTCACCAGGGCCACGCGCAGCCCCTGGCGGTAGGGAAGGGGAAGGCGGCAGGTGAAGACCTTGTGCTCGCGGTCCACGCGCAGGGCATAGCCGCCGTGGCTGTCGGCCCAGGGACCGCTTCCGAAGAAGGCGCCCAGGGGCAGGTCCACCTGGGGGCGCGGGTCGGCGCCTTCGGCCCAGATGCGCAGGCGCAGGCGGCGCAGGACCGCGGGCAGATCCTCCAGACGGTCGAGGTTGAGGATCTCCAGGCGCAAGAGGCGCAGAGTGCCGTCGCCGAGGAGGGCGACCTGGGTCGGACGCTCGAAGGTGGCGACGCTGGCGGTCTGGTTGCCGGAGAGGCGGTCGAGATCCTCATAGGGAACCTCGCCGTCGAGGAGCTGGCGGCCGGTCTCGGCGAGGAGCTCCTGCTGCTCCTCGATCCAGGCCGGATCGAAGGTCGGGACCTCGACCCCCTCCCCGGGCCGCAGGATGTCCACCTGGTAGTAGAGATCGCCGCCCGTGGTCCCGAGTTTGAGGCCGCGAGCGAAGGGGATCGGCAGATAGCAGTTCCAGCCGCGGGCGCGGACGCCGGACCAGGGCTCACCGAGCCCGGGCAGGGCGCCGCCGAGGAGGTCGCGGAAGGACACCCGCCAGGAGGGCTGCTCGGCGCCGTCGAACCAGAAGAGGAGCTCTCCCTCCGGGTTGGCGGACCAGATCCGGGTG
>JALUUN010000155.1 GCA_027021325.1 Planctomycetota bacterium | reverse complement strand
TTCCTCGGCGCCGGATCCGATCCGGCTCTGCGCGCTTTCCTCACGACGCTGGGACGCATGGAAGAGACCAGGAGGGCGTGCGGAGAGCCGCCCCGCCTGCTGCTCCTGGCGGCGGGAGAAGAGGCGGACGTGGAACTCTTCCTGCGGCGCAGAGCGGTTCGGGCCGCGCCCTTCACTCCGGCCGGGATTCGTGCCCTGCTGGTCCAGCTCTCCGGGCTGCCCCGTCCGACCCTGGCCCTGGGGAGGATGGCCCGCCTCCTGCACGTGGCCACCGGCGGCCTGCCCCTGCTCGTGGAGGAGTCTCTTCGTGTCTGCGCTGCGCGCGGCCTCCTGACCGTCGGAGAGGAGGACCTCCTGCTCGCAGATGAGGAACGCCTGCAGGCCGCCGTGCGGGGGCGACTGGCGGAGGTGTTGCGGTCGGCCCTCGAGGATCTCGACGCGGACGAGAAGGAAGTGGTGTCGCTGCTGGGGGCGGCCCAGCGGGCGCTTCCGCGCAGAGCGTTGCTGGAAGCCGCCGGTGCGCGCGCGGAGGAAGCCCTGGATCGACTGCTGGAGCGCGGCCTCCTGCGCGTGCCCTCGGGTGTCTCTTCCGGCGTGAGGCTCGCCTCTTCGGAGCTGGGCGAAGTGGCTCTCGCCGAGCATGGGGCGGAGGCCTTGCGCCGCCTCTACGCCCGCCTGTCCTCCGTTCTCCCGGGGCGCGACGGATTGCGATTCCGCCTCCTCGCCGGGGACGCACGAGCCGGGCCGGAAGTGCTGCCGGCGGTCCGCAGACTGCTGGAGGAGGGGCGGCTGCGGGCAGCGCGGGAGGTGGCCGAGGCGGGACTGGCTTCGGGACTTCCGGCGAAGGATCAGCGGGCCGGCCTGCGCGTGATCCTAGCGCGCATGGATCTCGCTTCCGGCTGGATCGACCGGGCGCGCGGGCTCCTGGAACCCCTGGCCGACGAGCCCGGGGACGTGGGCGCGGAGGTCGCGCTCCTGCTCTGCGACGCGGCCCTGGCTCGGGGGGACGACGGGGAAGCTCGTCGCCTGGCCCGGCGCGCCCTGGAGCGGGCCCGATCTCCGGGGATCCGGGTGCGTGCCGCCTGTGCCGAGGGCTACGCGGCCCTCAGGACCGGCAGAGTGGACGAGGCCGGGAGGGCCGCGGCCAGGGCCGGTGAGCACGCGGAGGGGCGGCTCGTGGAGGAGGCCATGGCCTGCAACCTGGACGGACTCGTGCTGCTGGAAGAGGGGCGGGACGAGGAGGCCGGACGGTGCTTCGAAGAGGCCGCCGAACGCTTCTCGAAAGCGGAATGTCCTTTCGAGAGCGCGGCGGCGCGAACCAATCTGGCCATGCTCCTCTCCCGCTCGGGTCGGCCCGAGGCGGCCGTGGATCTGCTCGTCTCCGCCTGCACCGTCTTCGGCGAAGGCGGACACTCCCGCCGGCTGGCCGTGGCGACCACCAACCTGGCCCTGGCGTGGGATCGCCTGGGAAGGTCGCGGGAAGCGGCGCGCATGCACGGAGAGGCCAGGCGGCTCTTCCTGGCGGTGGGGGAAGCCGGGAGGGCGGCCCTGGCGCGGGCGAGCCGCGGCATGGCCTTGCTGCGCGGGGGGCGCTGCGCGGAGGCGCGCCGGGAACTGGCCGCCGCGCTGGAGGGTCTGCAACGCCGCCGCGAAGCGCTGCTCGTGAAGGCCGCCCTGGCGCGCGCCCTGGCGGCCCTCGGCAGACGGCGCGGGGCGTGGCGGCGGGCGATGGATGTCCTGAGACGGACGTCCCCGGAGCGGGCGCCGCGCATCCACGGCCTGGCGCTCTTGGCCCTGGCCGAGGCCGATGCGTCGAGGGTCAGGCGCTGGCGTCGCGCCTTGCGCGCGCGGGAGTTCCTGGAACAGGCCGGCGACCTGCGGGGCGCGGCGGAAGCCGGACTCGCGGCCGCCGAGGCCGCGTTCCTGGCGGGACGGCAGGAGGCCGCCTGCGCGGCCCTGGAAATGGTGTCGTGGACGGCGCCGGACCTGCGCGGCCGGCGGGATCTCCTCCTGGCGCGGCACCAGGGGGACGATGGGAGGAGGAGCCGCCTGGCTTCCGCCGTCCGCGCCGCGGCGAGGGCGGAGGATCCCCTCTTCCTGATGCGGGCGCGCTTGACCGCGGCGGCCCTCCTGCTCGCAGCCGGAAACGACGGCCGGGCGCTACGGCAGTGGCGGCGTGCCCGGAGTCTCATGGAAGACATGGAGCAGAACATGACCGGAAGAGCGAAGGTCTTCTTCAGGGTGACGCAGGCGGCCCGCGACCTGGAACGCCTGACCGAGACCGTGGAGAAGCGCATGGAGATGCTGGGCCGCACGCGACGCGGAGCCGTGGCCCTGGAATTGACCGAGATCTTCCGCTTGCTGGCGGCTCTCAACGCCGCGGGGCGCATGCGCCCGCTCCTGGACCAGGTGATCGCGAGTGCGCTGGAACTGACGGGAGGAGAGAGGGGCTACGTCCTGCTCCTCGATCGTGAGGATCTGCGCGTGGCGGCCGCACGGGATCGTGAAGGTCGCAGGATCAAGACACCCCTGGGTCGCGTGAGCACGTCCATCACGCATGAAGTGATGGCGACGGGGAACTCTCTCGTGCTAGCGGATGCGATCGATGACGAACGCTACCGGGATCTGATGTCCGTCGCCCGCAACCGGATCCGGTCTCTCGCCTGCGTTCCTCTGCGGACCGAAGCGGAGCGGCTGGGGGCCCTCTACCTGGATGGCGGCCAGCGCGCGGGTGCCTTCACGGAGGAACACCTGCCCCTGCTCGAGGCGTACGCCCATCTGGCCGCCCTGGCGATTCGAAACCTGCGCCGCACGCGACACATCCAGGAGGAGAGGGAGCGGCTGGAGCGTGACCTCCAGACCCAGCGGAGCGTGGCCAGGGCGCTCAGGCGTGGCTTCGGAGCCGGACGTCCCGGGACACGGCTGGTGGGGAAGAGCCCCCGCATGCTGGACCTGGACGAGTTGATCGGAAGAGCGGCGCGCACGGAACTCTCCATTCTGGTGACGGGGGAGACGGGAGCGGGCAAGGAATTGGTGGCGCGCGAAGTGCATGCCCGGTCGGCACGCTCCGGTGGTCCCTTCGTGACCCAGAGCTGCGCCAACATGCAGGAGTCGCTCTTCGAAAGCGAACTCTTCGGCCATCGCAAGGGGGCCTTCACGGGGGCCGAAGAGGACGCCCCGGGGCTCTTTCTCCTGGCGGACGGCGGCACGCTCTTCCTGGACGAGATCGGCGAGTTGCCGCTGAAACTCCAGGCGCGCCTGCTGAGGGTGATCCAGGAAGGGAGCCTGAGGGCGGTGGGGGCTGTC
>JALUUN010000154.1 GCA_027021325.1 Planctomycetota bacterium | reverse complement strand
CACGAGGCCTTCACCTCGATGCGCGCGCGTGGCGCCCAGACTGCCGACATTGCCATCCTCGTGGTCGCCGCCGACGACGGCGTCATGCCGCAGACCGAGGAAGCCGCAAACCACGCCCGTGCCGCCGGTGTTCCCATTGTCGTCGCCCTGAACAAGGTAGACGCCCCGAACGCCAATCCCGACCAGGTCCGAGCCCAGCTCGCCGGAATCGGCCTGAACCCCGAGGAGTGGGGCGGCGACGTCGGCGTGGTGGAGACCTCCGCCCTGCGCAGGACAGGGCTCGACGAGCTCCTGGAACGCGTCCTCCTGGAGGCGGACCTCCTGGACCTCAAGGCCCACCCGAAGGGCGACGCCATGGGCGTCATCCTCGAGGCCAAGGTCAGCGAGGGGCGGGGCAAGGTGGCCGACGTCCTGGTCCAGGACGGCACCCTGAAGACCGGAGACGTGATGCTGGCAGGACTCGCCTACGGCAAGATCCGCCGCATGTACGACTTCAACGGCAAGGTGGTGAAGGCCGCCGGCCCCTCCACTCCGGTCCAGATCCTGGGCCTGGACCAGCTGCCGATGGCCGGCGAGCGCTTCTACGTGGTGCACAACGTGCGCGCCGCCAAGGAAGTGGCCGACAAGCGCCTGCAGCACCACCGCGAACAGGAACGCGCCGAGAAGGCCAAGGCCGCCGGCGATCTGTTCACCCGCATGGAACGGGTCTCGGCGAAGCGCCTGCGCATGGTTCTCAAGACCGACGTTCAGGGCACCCTCGAAGTCCTCCGCAACACGCTCCCGGCCATGAGCACGGAGGATGTCCTGATCGAGATCGTCAGCTCCGGCGTCGGCTCCATCACCGAGACCGACGTGACCCTGGCCGAGACCGCCGAGGGCATGGTCGTGGGCTTCAACGTCAGCCCCGACGGCAAGGCTTCACGCAGCGCCGAGAAGAACGGCGTCCCGATCCGGCGCTACACGGTCATCTACGACCTGCTCGAGGACATCCAGGGCATGATCGAAGGCCTGATGGAGCCCGAGTTCGTGGAGGAGGAGATCGGCAGGGCCGAGGTCCTGAAGCTCTTCAAGTCTTCGCGCTACGGCACCATCGCCGGCTGCGCCGTGACCGAAGGAGTCATCAAGCGCTCGGCCCAGGTGCGTGTCCTGCGCGGCGGGGAGGAAATCCACCACGGCCCCATCGAGTCCCTCCGCCACATCAAGGACGACGTGCGCCAGGTCAAGGCCGGCAGCGAGTGCGGTCTGACCCTGGACGGTTTCGACGCCTTCCAGGAAGGCGACGTCCTGGTGGCCTTCGAGGAGGTGCGCCGCCAGCGCGACCTCGAGGAGGCCGGCCAGGCGGAAGGCGACTGATCCAGAGCCGGCAGGGTCCATGGCCTCGGAACGCCGCCGCAGGCAGATCGCGCGCCGCATCCAGCAGCGGATCGCCGAGCTCCTGCTCTACGAGATCAAGGACCCGCGGGCGGCCTTCGTCACGGTCACCGGCGTCGAGATGAACCAGGACCTGAGCGTCGCCCGGATCCGCTATTCGGTATACGGCCGCGAGGGCGAGCGCCGGCGGGTGCAGGCCATGCTCGACCATGCCCGAGGCTTTCTGCGCACCGAGGTGGCAAAGGCGGTGCGCCTGCGGAATGCCCCGCAGCTGGTCTTCGACTTCGACGAGGGAGCCCTGCGCGTGGAGCGCCTGGAGCGCATCCTGCGTGAAGCGCGCCGACCGGCGGAGGAGGAGACCCGGGAAGAAGCTCCCGGACCGCCGGAGACGGAGGATGAGGGCGCCTGAGTCCGGCCCTCCGGGGCCGCCGCAGGAGGCGCCGCGGCGTCTGCGCCGGGCCGAGGCGGTCCTGGCGCGGCGCACCGGAAGCCTGCTCCTCGTCGTCGAGCGCTGCGAGGACGACTACAACTACCAGGCGGTCCTGCGCACGGCCGACTGTTTCGGAGTGCAGAAGGTCTGGATCGTGGCGACCGAGCCCGGCCGCCCCCACCCGCGCTCGAACCCGGTCACCAAGGGCGCCTGGCGCTGGCTGAGCCTGCGCCACTTCCCCGACCCTCGAAGCGCCATCGAGGCCCTGCGCGAGGAGGGCTGGACCGTCTGGGCCACGGACCTCAGCCGGGCCGCCGAAGAAGTGGGCCCCGGAACCCTCGAACCGGTGCCGGACCGCCTGGCGCTGGTGGTCGGGCGCGAGACCGACGGCGTCAGCCAGGAGATGCTGGCCGCCGCCCGGCGGCGCCTCTACCTGCCGGTCCACGGCTTCAGCGAGTCCCTGAACCTGAACGCCGCCACCGCCCTCTTCCTGCAGCGCATCTTCGACGCCCGCCCGGGTCTGCGTGGCGACCTGACCGAGAACGAGAAGGCCGCCCTGCGTGCCGAGTGGTACCCGCGGCTGGCGCGCAGCGAGCGTGTGCGCCAGGAGTTCCTGCGCTGGCTGGAGCATCCTCCTCCTCCCCTGCCCGAGGTGCGGGTCGAGGAGGGCTTTCGGATTCCGCGCCGAGGCCGGCGCCGGTCCTGAGGCTCAGCGGCTCCGGTGCCAGGTCGTGCCCGAGGGCCCGTCCTCGAGAATGACGCCCTGGGCCGCCAGTTCATCCCGGATCCGGTCGCTCGTCGCCCAGTCCCGGGCCTCGCGGGCGCGCCGGCGCTGTTCCACGAGGGCCTCGATCGTGGCGTCGTCCAGTCCGGTCTCCGCTGCATCCGGAGCCTCGAGAACGAAGACCGAGTCCACCTCCTCCAGGAAGTCCCGGGCGGCCCGGAGCCGGGACGGCGGCAGGGCGCCGTGCAGGAAGTCCTGACGCAGCTCGAAGACCTCCGCCAGGGCCGGGCTGGTCGCCAGGTCGTCGGCGAGGTGCTCGCGGAAGGCCCGGCGCGCCCGCTCGACCCGGTCCTCGGGGCCGGCGGGCCCCTCCTGGGAGCCGGCGTCGCGCAGGGCCGCTTCCAGGCGGCCGCGGAAGTCCACGAGGCTGCGCCGCGCCTCCCGCGCCCCCTTCAGGGCCTCCCAGGTGAAGTTCAGGCTGCCCCGGTAGTGGGCGCGCAGAACGAAGAAACGGAAGTCCAGAGGATCGAAACCCCGTTCCCGGAGGTCGTCGAGGGTGTACACGTTGCCCAGGGACTTGGACATCTTGCCCCCGTCCACCTGGAGGAAGCGAGTATGCATCCAGTACGAAACGAAGGGACGACCGCTGAAGGCCTCGCTCTGGGCGATCTCGCATTCGTGGTGCGGAAAGACGTTGTCCTCGCCGCCGGTGTGGATGTCGAAGCTGTCGCCGAGGTAGCGCCTGGACATGGCCGAACACTCGATGTGCCAGCCCGGGAATCCATGC
>JALUUN010000153.1 GCA_027021325.1 Planctomycetota bacterium | reverse complement strand
ACCCCTATGTCGGCGGCGGCGTCCTCGAGTACGGCGAGGTGGAGGATCTGGAGCTCTACCGTCGCATCTCCGGCGACCTGCCGGAACGGCGGGACGCGGTCTGGCGCGCCACCGGCGACTTCGACTTCGTGGTCGAGGGTTCGAAGTACTTCGTGAGTGCCATCCGTTCGCCGGATCTGCCCTTCCGGGCGGTCAAGGCCGAGCAGGTCATCGACCAGGCGGCCTACCAGGAACTGATCTTCGAGGATCTCGGGCGCGAGGAGCGCGAGGCCATGGCCGCGGCGGCCCGTGCCGGAGCGGCACTGCTCCAGGAGGGCCTGCCCGTGGAGGCCGAGGCCCTGGCGCAGCGGAGCGGCGGCGCCCTGGAGCCGCAGGAGGCCCTGCGTTGGTGGCAGGAGTTCCAGCGCCGCCGGCAGCAGGTGGTGGCGACCCGCTACGACGGCGCCTGGAAGGCGGTCTCGGGCTCCGGCTCCTTCGTCCATCACATCGGCCTGCCGGGCCAGCAAGGCGACCAGAGCCGCTTCCTCTGGTACGTGGGCCCGAAGGATCCCGAGGTCTTCGATTCGAATCCCGATTACGAGCCTCTGCACGCCATCATCGATGTCGTCGACTACGGCGACAGCTTCTTCTACCGCATCTTCCTGACCAAGTGGATCGCCAAGCTGATCCTCGGGATCCTGCAGCTGTTCCACACCCTCACCGGCAACTGGGGGGTCTCCATCATCCTGATGACCATCCTGGTGCGGGCCAGCCTGTTCCCGCTGAACCGCCGCGGCCAGGTCAAGATGGCCACCTATCAGGCCAAGGTGGCCCGGGTCAAACCGGAGCTGGACGCCATCAAGAAGAAGTACCAGAAGGATCCGCAGCGCCTCCAGCAGGAGACCCTGAAGATCTATCAGAAGCACGGCATGCGCCCGCCTCTCGGCGGCTGCCTGCCGATGCTGGCCCAGTTCCCGGTCTTCATCGGTCTCTTCGCTGCCCTGCGCTGCTCCATCCTCCTGCGCCAGCAGCCCTTCGCCTTCTGGATCCAGGACCTGAGCCGGCCCGATGCTCTCCTCGACTTCGGCGAGTCCATCCTGCCGATGTGGCCCTTCAGCGGGATCACCCAGCTCAACGTCCTGCCGCTGCTCATGGTGATCCTGATGATCGTGAACCAGTCCGCCATGCCGAAGCCGGCCGATCCCGAACAGCAGCGGGCCATGAAGGTCATGAAGTTCATGCCGCTGATGTTCGGCCTCTTCCTGTACAACTACGCCTCCGGGCTGAGTCTCTACATGATCACGAGCAGCACCCTCGGCATCCTCGAGGCGCGGGTGATCAAGAAGAAGTGGCCGGTCCAGGTCCCGGGCGCTGCCGGGAACTGAGGTGCAGACCGGCGGCGGCGCGATCTACGCTCTGGCGACGCCGCCCGGCCCGGGCGAGCGGGCGGTCCTGCGCCTGAGCGGCCCGCGGCTGCTGGAGGAGGCCCGCTCCATCCTTCCGCCCGGTTTCCCCGAGCCGGGCCGCGAGCGCCGCGCCCTGGACTTCGCCTGGGCCTGGCGGCCCGGACTCGCCCTGGAGCTGCGGCTCCTCGTCTTTCCCGGGCCGGGCAGTGCCACCGGCGAGGACGTCCTGGAGATCCACCTGCCCTCGGTGGCCCCGGTCCTGGGCGAGCTCCAGGAGGCGCTGCGGGCCCGCGGCCTGCGGCCGGCCCGGCCCGGGGAGTTCACCCGGCGGGCCTTTCTCCACGGGGTCGTGGACCTGGCCCAGGCCGAGGCGGTCCTGGCCCTGGTGCACAGCCGCCAGGAGGAGGAAGCACGGCAGGCGGCCGCCGTCCTCGGCGGCGGCCTGCGCGAGCCCCTGGAGGAGGCGCGCGAGGCCCTGGCCGACGCCCTGGCCGAACTGGAGGCCGGCCTGGACTTCGAGGAGGGCGACGCCCAGGACCTCCGGCCCGCCGAACTCCGTCCCTGGCTGGAGCGCGCCCGCTCGGCCCTGGAGACCGCCGCCCTGCGCCGGGTGCGCCCGCAGCCGGGCGCGCTCCTCCCGCGGATCGGCCTCTACGGCGAGCCGAACGCCGGCAAGTCCACCCTCTTCCGCGCCCTCACCGGCGAGGGGGTCCTCGTGGACCCGCGGGCCGGCACCACCCGCGACCGCCTGGAGGCGGTCTGGGAGCCGCCGGGCCTGCCCGGGCGGCGCTGGATCCTCGCCGACGGTCCGGGGCGGGGCGGCGCGGCCGTGGACCCCCGCGACGGCGCCGCCCGGCGCCGCGCCCGCCGGGACCGGGTGGACCTCTGGTGGTGGTGTCTGGACGCGGGCCGCTCCTGGGAGCGCCTGCCGGACGCGCCGGCGGGGGCGCCCTGGATCCTGGTCTGGACGAAGGCCGACCGCCCCCGCGGCGCTCTCGCCGGGGCGCGGGCCGAGCTCGGCGGGCGCCCCGAGGCCGTGGTCTCGGCGCATACGGGCGCAGGCCTGGAGGACCTCGCCCGGCAGACCGCCCGCCTGCTCGACGCCGGCGCCGGGGACCGGGCCGCCGGCCTGGCGGTGGGGGAGCACTGCGCGGCGAGTCTGGAAGCGGCGCGCCGGCACCTGGAGGCGGGCCGGAGCGCCTGGCGGGCCGGCGCCCCCTGGGATCTCGTCGCCGAGGAGCTGCGCAGCGCCCTCCACGCCCTGGAGGCCTGGACCGGCCGGCTGACGCCCGAAGATCTCCTCGACCGTCTCTTCCAGCGCTTCTGCATCGGCAAGTGAGCGCGGCCGGCCGCGGTTCCGTATCCTGGAATCGCCACAAGCCCTTGTGGTAGAACCTCCCAACGGGCCCAGGGATCGGCCCGGCCGGGCATGCGCTGCCCCTTCTGCAAGCGGAACAACGACCGGGTGATCGACTCCCGCTCCTCCGCCGACGGCTACTCCATCCGCCGGCGGCGGGAGTGCCTCGCCTGCGGGCGGCGCTTCACCACCTACGAGCGCATGGAGGAGACGCCGCTTCGGGTGGTCAAGAAGGAGGGCGCGCGGGTGCCCTTCGACCGCAACAAGATCCTCCAGGGCCTGCTCAAGGCCTGCGAGAAGCGGCCGGTCGCCCTGGAGGAGCTGGAGGAGATCACCAGCCGCATCGAGCGCCGCCTCTCCGAGGAGTTCGACCGCGAGGTCGAGAGCCGGACCATCGGGCAGATGGTCATGGAGGAGCTCAAGCGCCTGGACCAGGTGGCCTATGTCCGCTTCGCCTCCGTCTACCGGGAGTTCAAGGACATCTCCCAGTTCCTCGAGGAGCTCCAGCCCATGATGGAGCAGCGCCGCCAGGAGTCCTGAACCGGCATGATCCGCAGGATCCGCAAGCGC
>JALUUN010000152.1 GCA_027021325.1 Planctomycetota bacterium | reverse complement strand
CGGGGGCCGCCTCGCCGAGGAGGTCGTCCAGGGCAAGGAGGGCGACGCCCGCCGCCTGGCTCTCGCCGAGCTGCGCCGCGGCCTTCACGCCGCGGACCCGGTCCTGGTGCGGGAGACCGCCCTCGTCGCCGGCGCGCAGGGCTTCGCCGACCTGAGCCTCGCCGCCGAGATCGTGCACCGGACGCTGCAGGCGCCGCCTCTGGTCCGCGACGGCATGGCGCGGGCGGCCATGGGTTCCTGGCCGGCGGCCGTCGAGGACTACTGGTGGCAGGCCCTGAGCCGGGCCGACGAGGGGCTGCGCATCGCCGCCGCCGAGAATCTCGCGCGCTACGGAACGGATCGTGCCGTGGACTACCTCGCCACCGTCCTGAGCGCCGCCGGCCGCCGGCCGGGCCGGAAGTACGAGTTCGGCGGGCGGACGGTGCAGGCCGTGCGTGACGAGCGCGCCCCGAGCTTTCCCGTCGTCCGCTTCCAGTTGAGCCACGACGGCTGCAACACGACGGCTGTGCCCCTGGCGACGACTCCCGGTTTCGACAGCTTCGATCAGGTCTCGACCCTGAAGGTGCGGCCGCCCTCCGAGGCCCTGACGCGGAGCCTCGTCGCCGGCCTGGAGGCACGCACCGGCTCGCCGCCGGGGGCCCGGACGCCCGAGGCCTGGCTGGCTTGGTACGAGAAGGGGCGCTCGGAGCCGGCGGCCGCTGCCGTGACGCCGGGCTCGGGCCTGTAGTGCCGGACCGCCGGCAGCTGCTGTCCTGCCCCGGGAAGAGCGGGAACCCCTTGGATTCCAGGGGGTTGGGAAGAAGGCTGCATTTTTTCCGGGCGCCTTCCCGGCTTTCTGTCCGTCCTTCCCTGGAGGCGAGACCTTCCCGGACGTAGGGAAGGGAGGCCCCCTGCCTTCTCCGGCCTGTTTTCATGCTTGTTTCCCTCAGCCTGATGCTTCTCGCCGCTGCCCCCCAGGAGGCCGCGGCGGTCCCGCCCGTGCGCCTCGCCATGACGCGCTCGGGGGTGATGGTCGAGGCCGCCCTTCCGCCGGCGGCGGGGGCCCTGGAGATCCAGACGGCCTTCGGCGTCTTCCGTACGCCTCTGGATCCGGTCGAGGTCGTTCTGGAGCGCCCCGCCGAGACCTGGCCGGATCCCGGCGAAGTTGCCGGCCAGGCCCGGGCCTCGGCGGGGGCGCGGGAGCTGCACATGGCCGTGCGGCGCCTGGAAGAGGAGGGACGCCTGCGCGAACTCGCAACGCTCACCGAAGCGCTGGCGGCGCATCCGGGCCCGGGCACGGAGGACGCCCTGGTCCAGGCCGCCGAGGCCCTGGTCCGTTGGGGGGCCCGTCTCGATCCGGCGCCGCCGGAGCTCGAGCTCGACCGGCGTGTGGACTGGCTCTGGGAGGAACTGCGGCGGCGGGGCGGTGCCCGTGCCCTGTTGCTTACGGGGCGGCTCCAGGAGGAGGTGGACACCGGCCTGGAGTACCACCCGCGGCAGGTGCCTCTGGCCGATCTTCGCCGGGCGCTTCGTTCCCGCGACCCGTGGCTGCGTGCTGCTGCGGCGCGTCTCGCGGGCTGGCAGCGCTTCACCGACGAGGGGCTTCTGCGCCTGCTCTTCGCCGAGAGCCTGCGCGCCGAGCACCTCCTGGTCCGGGCCGGTGCGGCGGCGGGCCTGGCGGCGAGCTGGCTCGACTACGCCCTCCCCTGGTGGTTCGACGCCGCTTGCCAGTCCCTCCCCGAGGAGCGGCGGACCGCCGTGGCCTGGCTGGCGCGCTTCGGCGGCACCGACGGGCTGGAGGCCCTCTTCGTGCTCCTGAGCGCCTGGGACAAGCATCCTCCGCATCGCTGGACCTTCCTGGACGTGGCCTTTCAGTCGGTGCGCGGAGTCCGTGAGCCCTCGGTCGCCCTCCTGCCCGACGACGGCGTCATCGCCCTCCATCCGGGGGAGGAGGAGGCACCCGGACGGCGTGTGCTGGCGGGGGCGGTGCGGCGCTCGGTGATCCGGGTCACGGTCTTTCCCGAGGGCTTCGCAGGAGAGGTCCTGGCGCGCATCCGCGAGAGCGGACACCCGCGGCTGCCTGCCCCCGCCGAGAGCGAGGGCTGGAAGATCGGGGACTGGCTGCGCTGGTTTGCCGAGAAGGGCCTGCGCGGCCCGGTGCAGCCACCGGCCGCGGTGACCCCGCCCGAGAAGGGGAGCGGCGGCTGAGGCGCGGGCCGGCAGGAAAGCGGGGCGGCGCGGACCGGGCCCGCGCCGCCCCTTTCGCACGCACTCAGAAGTTCCCGTCTTCGGGATAGACGGCGAACCAGACGTCCTCGGCTCCGTGGGAGTCCAGGGTGAGCGAGGACAGTCCTTCGCCGAAGACCGCCTGCCCGGTGAAAACGCCGAGGGCGGCGAGGCGCCCGCTCGCCAGGGTGGCGAGGTCCATGGCCCCGTCCTTCGGACCGCGGCCGGCGGTCCGGACCAGCCACAGCGGCAGGCCGTCAGCGTCGAGGCGGGCGAGGAAGGAATCGTCCTGCTGATTGGCCTGCAGGGTCAGGCCTTCCCAGCTGAACGCAGCGTCGAAGACACCGGTCATGGCCAGGCCGCCGTCCGCCAGGGCGCTGAGGGAGCGCACGGCGTCCCAGCCGGGTCCGCCGCCGCTTCGGGCCCAGAGGAGGCTTCCGTCCTCGGCGTAGCGGGCGACGAAGGCGTCGTCGCCGGAGACCGAGGAAAGCGTGGTCTCGTTGGCCTCGCCTTCGCCGAAGACGGCGTTCACCTGGAACAGGCCGCCGGCGGCGAGGCTGCCATCGGCGAGGACGGTGACCGCACTTCCTTCGTCTCCGGCGCTGCCGCCGGCGCGGGTCGCCCAGAGGAGGTCGCCGTGCATGGTCCAACGCGCCAGGAACACATCCAGGGTCCCGGTGTCCGAGGTCAAGGTGACCGCCGAGGTGCCCTCGCCGAAGGTGGCGTCCTGGCTGAAGGCGCCGGTGACGGCGAGGCTGCTGTCGTCGAGGGCGACGATGTCCGTGCCGTAGGAGAGGCCGGGCGAGCCGCCGGCCTGCTGCGCCCAGAGGACGGCGCCATCGGGCAGGACGACGAAGAGCAGCGCGTCGTCCTGGACCGGCGCATCCAGGGAGAGGCCGCCGGGAAACTCCAGGGGGCCCCGGAAGCTTCCGGTGACGGCGACGCAGCCCACCGGCATCTCGGCAATGGCGGCGCCGACGTCGTCATGCTTGCCGGTGGCGCCGAAGGCCCACTGCAGCAGGCCGTCGGGGCCGTAGCGGGCGACGAAGAGGTCGTCCTTGTGGTCGTGCTCCAGGGTGGTCTCGTTGGGTTCCCCGGCGCCGAAGACGGCG
>JALUUN010000151.1 GCA_027021325.1 Planctomycetota bacterium | reverse complement strand
CCTGGTCCAGCTCCTGGGTCAGGGTGCGCCGCTTGGGGTCGAGGGCCAGATAGTCGATCTCGACGCCGTGGCTGCGGTCGCTGAGACCCGTCAGCAGGGCCATGTGGGCCGGAAGCGTCCAGGAACTCGTGCTCCAGGCCGCGTCGAAGACCACACCCTCACGGCCCAGGGCGTCGAGGTTCGGGCTCACCTCGGTGCCCGGAGGCGCAAACTCCGGCCGGTGGCCGTAGAGGCCGAGGCGGTCCCGGCGCAGGGAGTCGATGCTGATCAGGAGGACGTTGCGGCATCCCTTGCAGGAGGCGCCGAACCAGCCCGCCCGCGAGCCCAGCCAGGCGGCGAGGACGAGACTCAGGAGCAGGAGGCCCGAAAAGAGGCTGCGGCGGGACATCGGTGGCGGGAGGGCGTCGGGCGGCGGAAGGCCTCAAGGGCGGTCCGGGCGGAGGGGGAGCAGGGTGCAGGGCACCTCGAGGACCGGGGTTTCCGGGTCGCCGGTCTCCAGGATCAGGCGGGCGCCGAGGCTGCGCTCCGGCGCCTCCCCCTCGGCGTGGACCCGCAGGCGCAGGCGGCGGGGGTCCTCGCTCGCCAGGAACTCCAGGCGCAGGCGCGAGGCGGCCTCGCCCTCGAAGCGCACCCTCGGCCGCGGCGCGGTCCGCATCGGATCGCGCATCAGGAGCGTGAGGTCCTGGTGGACCGGCCGCAGCGCCGGGAACAAGAGGCGGCTGGGGTGGACTGTGAGGTCGGGGACCACCTCGCCCGTGAGGTAGAAGGCCATCACCGGCCCCTCGGGGACGTCGGTCCGCACCTCGATGCGCTTCTGGAAGGGCCCGAGGGGCAGCTCCTCGGGAGCCATGAGGTCCACCCGGTACCGGTCGAAGTCCGGGGACGGCAGTTTCGAGACCTGGATGCGCCAGCCGTCCACTTCCTCGGGCAGGACCGGGGTGAAGCGGGCGTCGTCCTTGGCCTGGAGCTGCACCGAGGCCGTGGCCCGCTCGCGTACGCCGATCGGTCCGAGGTGCACCGACCAGGGCTCCAGCCAGAAGGGAGTCCAGATGTCCACCGCCCACTGCAGGATCGCCGGCGCATGCCCCTCCAGGACCACCGGGATGCCTCCGGTCTTGCGCGAGACCGGTTCCCGGTAGCGCGCCGTCGAGAGCTTCATGCCGACGATCATGCGCTCTCCCGGCGCCAGGACCAGGTCCAGAGCGTCGGGGTCGGCCTGGGGCCGGTCCTGGCCCGGCGGCCGGTCGGGAAGCCGGATGTGGACCACGTTGCAGTCGCAGCCGGTGGGACCGACGCGGAGAATGCGCAGCGGCTCGTCGAGGCGGTTGCGGAGGCGGAACTCGCCCTGCGTCGAGCGGCCGAAGGCGACGGGGGGAAGCTCGAGGAGCCCGGGCTCCACGTCCAGGGCGGCGGCCGCCGGTGCCGTGGCATCCGTCGGCGGACTCCCTCCGCCGCCGCCGCAGGCGCCGGCCGGCGCCAGGGTCAGGGCCAGGAGCAAGAGGAGTCGGGGGCCGGAGGAGGCAGCGGGTCGGGGCATGGGCGGGACGGCCCGCGGCGGGGGGGCAGCGCTCGGGGGGCGTCGGCGGCCCGGCTCCGGCGGTGCGCCGGAGTAGACTGAGGCCCAGCTTACCGCGCCCATGACCCGCAGTTACCCCCTCGTCGCCGCCGCCGATCCCGAGGTCCACGCCGCGCTCGTGGCCGAGCTCCGCCGTCAAGAGGAGCAGATCGAGCTGATCGCCTCGGAGAACCACACCAGCCCGGCGGTTCTCGAGGCCCTGGGGAGCGTGCTCACGAACAAGTACGCCGAGGGCTACCCCGGCCGCCGCTACTACGGCGGCTGCGAGCACGTGGACAGCGTGGAGAACCTGGCGCGGGAGCGCCTGAAGGAACTGTTCCAGGCCGAGGCCGCCAACGTCCAGCCCTCTTCCGGTTCCCAGGCCAACCAGGCGGCGCTCCTGGCCCTGGCCGAGCCCGGGGACACGATCCTGGCCATGGAACTGAACCACGGCGGCCACCTGAGCCACGGCCACCCCAGGAACGCCAGCGGCATCTTCTACCGTTTCGTCCACTACGGGGTCTCGCCCGAGACCGAGCAGCTCGACTACGAGCAGGTCGAGCGCCTGGCCCGGGAGCACCGGCCGCGCGTCCTGATGGCGGGAGCCAGCGCCTATCCGCGCTTCCTCGACTTCGAGCGCCTCGCCGCCATCGCCCGGGAGGTCGAAGCCGCCTTCCTCGTGGACATGGCCCACATCGCCGGGCTGGTGGCGGCCGGCCTCCATCCCTCGCCGGTGCCCTGGGCCGACGTCGTGACCATGACCACCCACAAGACCCTGCGCGGTCCCCGCGGCGGCGCCATCGTCTGCAAGGAGGCCTGGATCAAGAAGGTGAACTCGGCAGTCTTCCCGGGCATCCAGGGCGGTCCCCTCATGCACGCCATCGCCGCCAAGGCGGTGGCCTTCCGTGAGGCCCTGGATCCTTCCTTCCGCGACTACCAGGGGCGCGTGGTCGAGAACGCCGCCGCCCTGGCCGAGGGCCTGCGCCGGCGCGGCTACCGCCTGGTCGGCGGCGGCACCGACAACCACCTCCTCCTGGTGGACCTGCGCGGGCCCGAGGGTCCCGGCATCACCGGCCGCATCGCCGAGGAGGCCCTGGAGGGGGCCCACATCACCGTCAACAAGAACCTGATCCCCTTCGACCCGGAGAAGCCCATGCAGACCTCGGGCATCCGGATCGGCACTCCGGCGGTGACCACCCGGGGCTTCGACACCGGGGACATGGAGTCCATCGCCGGCTGGATGGACCGGATCCTGCGCGATCCGGAGAACGCCGCCCTGCGCGAGGAACTGCGGGACGAGGTCCTCGACCTCTGCCGCTCGAAGCCGATCTATCCCTCGCTCTCGGCTGTCTGAGCGTCTCCGGCGAGGTGCCGGGCGAGGCCGGCGGCGTCCGGCCGGCGCAGGACGCCTCGCTCCGTGATCAGGGCGCTGACGAGGCCGGCCGGGGTGAGGTCGAAGGCCGGGTTCCAGGCCTCCGTCCCCGGCGGCGCCGCCGCCTGGCCGGCGAAGCAGGCCACCTCCGTGGGATCGCGTTCCTCGACCGGGATGGCGCCGGCGTCGGGCCGCCTGAGGTCCACGGTGGTGGAGGGCGCGGCGACGTAGAAGGGGACGCCGTAGTGGCGGGCCAGGACCGCGAGCCCCAGGGTGCCGATCTTGTTGGCCACGTCGCCGTTGGCGGCGATGCGGTCGGCACCGGTGATCACCGCGTCCACCCGTCCCGACGCCAGGGCCCAGGCGGCGGCGCCGTCGCACTGCAGGACCACGGGGATGCCGTCGCGCTCGAGCTCCCAGACGGTGAGCCGTGCTCCCTGGAGGAGGGGCCGCGTCTCATCGGCCAGGACCTCCTTCAGGCGTCCGCTCCTCCAGGCCCGGCGGAGGACCGCCAGGGCCGTGCCCTCGCCAGCGGTCGCCAGACGCCCGGTGTTGCAGTGGGTCAGGACGCGGGCCTTCTCGGGCAGGAGAGGGGCTCCGTGCTCGCCGATGCGCCGGCACAGCTCCTCGTCCTCCTCCTGGACCGCCCGGGCGGCGGCGAGGAGGGCCTCGAGACGCTCGCCGGCCGGCCGGCCGGCGGCCGCGCGGGCGGCCGCGAGGACACGCTCCACGCCCCCGGCCAGGTTGACCGCCGTCGGCCGAGCCTCGGCCACGGGCCGCGCCGCCTCCTCCAGGGCCCGGAACCAGGCCCCGCCCCCGGCCTCCCGGAGGCCGCGGGCGGCGAGGACCGTGCCGTAGGCGCCGGCGCAGCCCAGGAGCGGTGCCCCGCGCACCGCCAGGCGGCGGATGGCCTCCACCAGTCCCGGAACCTCCTCCAGGCGCAGCCAGACCTCCTCGGCGGGCAGGCGCGTCTGGTCCAGGAGGAGAAGGGCGCCGCCTCCAGCGTCCCCCTCCCAGGCCAGAGCGCGCCAGCCGCCGGAGGAGGCCATCCTTCCTTCCTCAGAGCCGTTCCTGGAGGGCGGCGTCCTTGGCCAGGACGCGCTCGCGCTGGCGGCCGCGGAACTCCTCCAGCCGCTTCGCGATCTCCGCATCCTCGGTGCCGAGGATGCGCAGGGCCAGGAGGGCGGCGTTCACCGGGCCGCCGGAGCCGACGCCGACCGTGGCGACGGGCACGCCGCCGGGCATCTGCACCGTCGCGAGCAGGGCATCGAGGCCCTGGAGGGGCGGATTGTCCAGGGGAATCCCGACCACCGGCAGGGTGGTGTGGGCCGAGACCACGCCGGCCAGGTGGGCGGCGAGGCCGGCGGCGCAGAGGAGCACGCGGATCCCCTGCTCCCGGGCCGTGGAGGCAAAGGCGCAGGCTTCCTCGGGGGTCCGGTGTGCCGAGAGCACCCGGACCACGGGCTCTTCGCCGAAGTCGCGGAGGGTCTGGACGGCCGGCTCCAGGCGCGGGAAGTCGCTGTCGGAGCCCATGAGGATGGCGATGCGGGCGGGCATGTCGGGTTCAAGGGGTGCGGGTCTGGAGGGCGGAGCGCAAGAGCTCCTGGAAGTCGGTGCCGGGCCCGAGGCTGGCGAGGGTCGCCGCCGCGGCGGCGCGGGCCTCGGAGGGGCGGAAGCCGAGGTCGAGGAGGACGCGTACGAGATCCTCCTCGACGCCGGGATCGGCCGCGCTGCCGGGGACCTGTTCCGGGACCGGGACGGCCAGCGCCCCGAGGCGGTCCTTGAGTTCCAGGACCAGGCGCTCGGCGGTCTTGCGGCCTACGCCCTTGACCCGGGTCAGGCTCCGGTGGTCGCCCTCGAGGATGCGCGCCGCCAGGTCCCCGGGCGGGAAGGCCGAGAGCAGGGCCAGGGCCAGGGCCGGGCCGACCCCGCCGACCTGGAGCAGGAGCCGGAAGAGGCGGCGTTCCTCGGCGCTTGCGAAGCCGTAGAGGGCCAGGGCGTTCTCCGAAACCGCCAGATGCACCCGCAGCAGGGCCTCCTCGCCCTCGCGCAGGGCCGCGGCGGTCGCCGAGGACACCTGGAGCAGCCAGCCCACGCCCTCGCCGGTGCCGGTCGCGAGCACCACCTCGCCCGGTCGGATCTCCACCACCCGGCCGCGGAGGAACTCGTACACGGGCCCGGATCAGCCGCCGGAGTATTCCTCGCCCCGGCCGGTGCGGATCCGCAGGCCGAGTTCCTCCAGCTTCTTGTTGAGCTCGTTCAGGCTGGTGATGCCGAAGTTCGGCATGCTGAGGAGGTCCTCCTCGGTGTAGCGCAGGATGTCGCCGACCTTCTGCAGGTTCAGGCGCTCCACGAGGGCGCGGTGGCAGCGGACCGAGAGGTTGAGGCTGGAGATCTGCATCTCCATGGCCTCGCGCTGCTGATCGCTGATCTCACCCAGCCAGGAGAGGTCGAACTCCTCGCTCTCGCGGCCGTCGGCCTCGAACTCCTCGGGGACGACGAAGCTGCCGTCTTCCCGGCGCAGGCCCAGGCGCAGGCCCTTGGCGGCGAGCACCCGCTTGATCTCGTTCAGGCTGGTCTCGCCGAAGTTCTTGAACTCCAGGAGCTCGGCCTCGGTGTGGCTGACGAGGTCGCCCAGGGTGCGGATGTCCATGTTCGAGAGACAGTTCCGCGCCCGCACCGAGAGCTCGAACTCACTGATGGGGGTGCGCAGGACCTGCATCAGGCGGTCCTCCTTGCGCTCGAGATCCTCGTCGTAATACATGTCGAGGCTCTCGTGGGCGTCCTTGAAGTAGAGACGCGCCCGCGGGTGCTTCGGATCGCGCTTCAGGACCGCGCCATAGCAGCCGCAGGCCTTCTCGTACTGGTGGTGGTCCTCGTAGAGGACGCCCAGGTTGATCAGGACCGAGACCGGGATCGGCCGCTGGTCGAGGAGCTCCTCGTAGAGGCGCACGGCGAGTTCGTCGTCGCCGTGGAGGTCGGCGCGCAGGGCGAGGCGGAAGCGCGCCTGCAGGTGGGAGGGATCCTGCTCCAGGATGCGCTCGTAGGCCGCACAGGCCTCGGCGTAGCCGCCCTCCTCCTCCAGGAGGCGGGCCTCGAAGAAGGTGCGGTCGGCCTCGGTGAGACGGGCCTTCTCCAGGCCCTCTCGGGCCTCCTCCAGGCGGCCGGCGGCGATCAGGGCCTCGAGGGCGGCGGCGGCCAGGGCTGGATCCTCGGAGCCGAGGGCACCGGCCAGGAGCTCGGCCGCCTCGGCCGGACGGTCCAGCTCCAGGAGGCTGCTCCCCTGGAGGAAGAGGGCCAGTTCGTCGTCGCCATCCACGAGTTCCAGGACCTTGCGGTACTCGCCCGTGACCCAGGAGCCCGCGGCCGCCACCCGGGGGTTGCCCGCGGCGCGGGCCTCCCGGACGGCGCTCTCGAACTTCTCGGCGGTCTGCGGGTCGGTGAGGAGACCCTGCCGGGCACGGAGCAGGTCGGAGGGCTTCGAGGGCGGTGCGGCGAAGAATCCGGCCGGATCCATGGAGGCAGGGGCAGAAAGGACTTCCGCTTGAGGCATGCTTGGGGACCTCGGTCCCGTCCGGGGCCAGAAATCGAGCCGACATCGTAGTCCTGCCCCGGCCGGGGCGTCAAACTGCGTGCCAGGAGTCCATGGACTGTTTCGTGGTGGAAGGCGGACGGCCCCTGGCGGGGACCGTGCGGGCGGCCGGCAGCAAGAACGCGGTGCTGCCTCTCATGGCCGCGGCCCTGCTCCCGGAGGGGGAGACGCGCCTGGAGCGGGTGCCCCGGGTCCGGGATGTGACGACCCTGACCGAGCTGCTCCGCAGCCTGGGGGCCTCGGTGGAGTCCGGCGTGCCCGGGATGCTCCGCATCCAGGCCCCGGCCGAGGGCCCGACCGAGGCCCCCTACGAGGTCGTCCGCCGGATGCGGGCCTCGGTCTGCGTCCTCGGGCCGCTCCTGGCCCGCCGGGGCCGGGCCCGGGTCAGCCTTCCCGGGGGCTGCGTCCTCGGGGTCCGGCCCATCGACCTGCACCTCAAGGGCCTCGCCGCCCTGGGCGCGCGGATCCAGGTCGAGCACGGCACCGTGGCCGCCGAGGCGCCGCCGGGCGGGCTCCGGGGCGGCCGCGTCTTTCTCAGCGGCCCCCAGGGCCCGAGCGTCCTGGGGACGGCCAACGTCCTCATGGCGGCGGTCCTGGCCCGGGGGGTCTCGGTCCTGGACGGGGTCGCCCTGGAGCCCGAGGTCCAGGCCCTGGCCCGGTTTCTCACGGACTGCGGAGCCCGCATCGAGGGCATCGGCAGCCCGCGCCTCGTCGTCGAGGGGGTCGAGGCCCTGGAGGGGCGCTCGGTCCGGGTCCCGCCCGACCGCATCGAGACCGGGACCCTGCTTCTGGCCGGGGCCCTCACCGGCGGCCGGGTCCGGGTCGAGGACTGCCGGCCCGGCGAGCTCGTGGCTCTCCTCGACCTCCTGGAGCGGGCCGGGGTGCCGCTTCGGACCGAGGAGGGCCCCGACGGCGGCGGCGCCGTCGAGGTCCGGCCCTGGGAGCGCCGCCCCCGGGCCCTGGACGTCACCACCCGGCCCTGGCCCGGCTTTCCGACCGACCTCCAGGCGCAGTGGATGGCCTTCTGCACGGTCTGCGAGGGTCTCGCCCTGGTCACCGAGACCGTCTATCCGGACCGCTTCCTGCACGTGGCCGAGCTGAACCGCCTCGGGGCGGCGATCCGCCGCAGCGGGCCCACGGCCGTGGTCCTCGGGCCGGCACAGCTGTCGGGGGCGCCGGTCCTGGCCTCGGACCTGCGCGCCTCGGCCTGCCTGGTCCTGGCCGGCCTCGCCGCCCGCGGCCGCACCACGGTGCGGCGGGTCTACCACCTGGACCGGGGCTACGAGGACCTGGACGCCCGGCTCCGCGGCCTGGGGGCGGAAGTGCGCCGCGAACCCGACCCCGAGGCGCCCTGAAGGCCGGCCCTGGCGGTAGGATACGGGACTTCCCGGCGGCCCCTCCGGCGCCGGGAGCCCTGGTCCGACCATGCTCGACTCCCTGACCCAGAGCCTCGGCAAGGCCCTCGACCGCTTCAAGCGGGCCGGCCGCCTGACCGAAGCCGACGTCCAGGAGGGCCTGCGCGAGGTGCGCCGCGCCCTCCTCGAGGCCGACGTCCACTTCCAGGTCGCCCGCGAGTTCTGCGATCAGGTCGGAAAGCGCCTCCTCGGCGAGGAGCGCCTGCGCGGCGTCGAGGGGAGTCAGCAGGTCATCCACGCCTTCCACCAGGAGCTCGTCGCCCTCATGGGCAGCGAGCTGCCGGCCCTGCCCAAGGATCCGCGCCACCCCATGGTGCTGCTCCTGGCCGGCCTGAACGGCGCCGGCAAGACGACCACCGCCGCCAAGCTCGCCCTCTGGCTGCGCCAGCGCCAGAACCGGAAGGTCCTCCTGGCTGCCTGCGACCTGGTGCGTCCCGCGGCCGTGGACCAGCTGCGCAAGCTGGGCGCCGAGCTTGGCGTCGAGGTCTATGCCGAGGACCCGGCGCCGGACCTGCGGCCGGAGGAGGTCGCCGCCCGCGCCCTGGAGCAGGCCCGCCGCGGGCGCTTCGACGCCGTGGTCGTGGACTCCGCCGGCCGCCAGACCGTGGACGAGGATCTCATGGCCGAGATCGAGCGGGTCGAGGCCGCCGCCCGCCCGGATGCCACCTACCTGGTCCTGGATTCCATGACCGGCCAGGACGCCGTCGAGTCGGCCCGGGCCTTCGGCGAGCGCCTGGACCTCTACGGCGTGATCCTCACCAAGATCGATGGCGACGCCCGCGGCGGCGCCGCCCTCTCGGTCCGCCGCATCACCGGCCGTCCCCTCTGCTTCCTGGGCACCGGCGAGCGCCCGGGAGACCTGGAGGAGTTCCAGGCCGAGCGCCTGGCCTCCCGGATCCTGGACATGGGCGACGTCGTGGGCCTGGTCGAGGCCGCCCAGGAAGCCGTGGAGGAGGAGCGGGCGGCCGAGGACTACATGCGGATGATGGAGGGCCGCCTGACCATGGAGGACCTCCTCGCCCAGTTCCGGATGCTCAAGAAGATGGGCTCCTTGAAGAAGGTCTTCGGCATGCTCCCCGGGGCGGGTAGAATGTCCGGCCTTTTGGAGCAGGTCGACGACCGCCAGCTGGCGCGGATCGAAGCCATGGTCCTGTCCATGACCCCGGCGGAACGCCTGCACCCGGAGATCCTGAACGGCAGCCGGCGCAAGCGCATCGCCCGCGGCTCCGGCGTCCAGGTCAGCGAGGTCAACCGCCTGCTCCAGTCCTTCCACCAGCTGCAGAAGCAGATGAAGTCCATGGGCCGCATGCTCAAGGGCGGCAAGTCCAAGAAGCGCCTCCTGCGCCAGCTCGAGCGCTCCGGGCAGCTGCCCATGATGCCCCCCGGCGGCCGGCCGCGCGGCTTCCGCCGCTGAACCGCACCCGACCCGAATCCCGATTCCGACCCGCATCCGATGGCAGTAGCCCTGCGACTCAAGCGGACCGGCCGGCGCAACCGGCCCTTCTACCGCATCTGCGTCTTCGACACCCGTACCCGCCGCGACGGCCGGAGCATCGAGGAACTTGGCTGGTACGACCCGGTGGGTTCCCCGAAGGGCGAGGTCCGCTTCGAACTGAACGCCGAACGCGCCGCCTGGTGGCTGAGCGTCGGCGCGCGCCCCTCGGAGACCGTCGCCTCCCTGCTGAAGCGCAAGGGCGTGGAGATCCCGCGCCGCCGGAAGGGCGGCCCGAAGAAGGCCGCCGCCGACGCTTCCTGAGCGTCGCCGGCCTTCCGCCGGCTTCCTCCCTCCTTCCGCTCCGCCCGGGACCGATCCTCCACCGGCCGTCCGCATGGCGACCTCGCTCAAGACCGTCCTCGCCCGCCTCCAGAGCCCCCTCTACAAGATCCCGCCGCGGGAGGAGGGAGAGAACGCCCTGGAACGCCTCATGGCTCTCTGCATCCAGGGCGGCGGACCCTACGGCGGGGCGCGGAACGCGGTCAAGGCCCTGAAGCGCGAGTACGCCCACTGGAACGAGGTGCGGGTGGCGCGGCGCTACGAGGTGCGGGACGTCCTGCGTGCGCGCCGGGTCGGCAACGCCGAAGAGCGGGCGGAGAGGATCCAGGAGTTCCTGCGCCGGGTCTTCGGCCTCCAGAACCACCTGGACCTGGACTGGCTCTACGACGCCACCAGTGAGCGCCGGGAGAAGCTCCTGGACGCCCTGACCATGGCCCCGGCCCACGCCGGCCCGGTCCTGGACCTGGACGCCGCCCTTCTCGACGGCGATCCGGTCCCGCCGGTGACCACGGACCTGCGGCGGCTGCTGGCGCGCAGCGGCGTTCTGCCCTCGAACCCCAAGGACGCCCAGGTCGCCGAGGCCTTGCGCCCGCTCTGCCAGGGCGCCAGCCTCTATCCCGCCTACGTCGCCCTCCAGGTCCACGCCCGGCGCATCTGCGACTCCAAGCACCCGCGCTGCCGCCAGTGCGGAATCCTGGATCTCTGCCCCCACGGCAGGCGCCTCCTCGCCGCCGACCAGTTCGACGCCGCCCTGCGGGAGCTCGGTCTGAAGAAGGGCCGGGCCGGGAAGAAGGGCACGAAGAAGACAGCGGCGAAGAAGAAGACCACGAAGAAGGGCCGGGCCGCCGAGACGCGGAAGAAGACGGCCGCGAAGAAGCAGAAGGCGGCGAAGAAGAAGAGCGCGAAGAAGGGCGGCGCCCGGGCGGCGAAGAAGAAGAGCGGCGGGCGCAAGGCCCTGGCGCGGTGAGCGGGCGGCCGGTCCTGGTCCTGGCGAGCACCTCCCCGCGGCGCCGGGCCCTGCTCGAGTCCCTGGGGCTCGCCTTCGAGGTCCTGGATCCCGGTCCCGACGGCCCCGCGGAGGCCGGGGAGCCCGGCGCCCTGGCCCGGGCCCTGGCCCGGAACAAGGCCCGTGCCGGGCGCCGGCTCCGGCCGGAGGCCTGGATCCTGGCGGCCGACACCGTGGTCTGGCTGCCGGAGGAAGGCGGCGCCGGCCGCTGGCTGGACAAGCCCGCGGACCGGCGGGAAGCCGAAACCATGCTGCGCGCCCTGGAGGAGCGCGAGCACGAGGTCTGGACCGGGGCGGTGCTCCTCGGACCGGCAGGGGAGGAGATCGGGCGGGCGGATCGGGCCCGGGTCCGCTTCGGGCGCATCCCCGCCGAGGAGCTCGAGGCCTGGCTCCGGAGCGGCTCCTGGCGGGACAAGGCAGGAGCCTGGGCCCTGCAGGAGCTGCCCGGACGCTGGGCGAGGGTCGTCGAGGGCTGGCCGGGGACGGTCGTCGGCCTCGCTGCCGAGGCGGTGGAGGCCCTGCTGGAGGCCGGTCCCGGTCTCCAGGCCTTCCGCCGGCCGCCTTGCCGAAAGGACGGTCCGGCGTAGAATGTTCCGCTTGCCGCGTCCGTCCTCCCGGTCCGAGGAGGGCGTTTTCCCGGGCGCGGGAGTCGTCATGAAGCAGGGCATCCACCCCGAGTACGTCGAGTGCCACGTCCGCTGCGGCTGCGGCAACGAGTTCACCACCCGAGCCGTGGTTCCGGAGATCAAGGTCGAGATCTGCTCGGCCTGCCATCCCTTCTTCACGGGCAAACAGAAGTTCGTCGACGCCGCCGGGCGCGTGGACCGCTTCAAGAAGCGCTACGCCCTGGGCGGGAAGAAGGCGGACGGCGAGGAGGGCTGAGCCCCTCCGGCTCCGGCCATGGAGCTGGCCCAGGTCCTGCAGGCGCGGGTCGAGGCCCTGCGCGCCCGCCGGGCCGAACTGGAGTCCCGGCTCGCGGAGGGCGGCGGCCGTCCGGACTACGCCCGCTGGAGCCGCGAGTACGGCCGTCTCGGCAAGCAGCTCGAGGTCTGGGAGCGCTACGAGCGCCTGGGCCGCGAGCTCGAGGAGGCCCGGGGCCTGGCCCGCGAGGGCGAGGCCGGGATGCGCGAGCTCGCCGAGGAGGAGGCCGCCCGCCTCGAAGCGGAGCATGCGGCCGCCGAGAAGGAGGTCCTGGACCTGTTCCTGGACACTGATGAGGACCTCGGCCGCGAGGCCATCGTCGAGATCCGCGCCGGCACCGGCGGCGAGGAGGCGGCCCTCTTCGCCGCCGACCTGTACCGGATCTACGAGCGCTTCGCCGCCGTCCGCGGCTGGAGCCTGGAGCTCCTCGATGCCCAGGCCACCGAACTCGGCGGCTTCAAGGAGATCAGCTTCCAGGTCGCCGGTGAGGAGAGCTTCCGCTTCCTGCGCTTCGAGAGCGGGACGCACCGTGTGCAGCGCGTCCCCGCTACCGAGACCCAGGGCCGGATCCACACCAGCGCGGCGACGGTGGCGGTCCTCCCGGCGGTGGAGGAAGTGGACTTCGAGCTGCGTCCGGAGGACCTGGAGATCTCGGCCATGCGCTCCAGTGGTCCGGGCGGCCAGCATGTCAACAAGACCTCTTCGGCGGTGCGGGTGGTCCACCTGCCCACGGGGCTTTCCGTGAAGTGCCAGGAGGAGAAGTCCCAGCTGCGCAACAAGGAGAAGGCCCTGGCTCTCCTGCGTTCCCGCCTCTACGAGCAGGAGCGCCGCCGGCGCGAGGAGGAGCGCAAGGGCCTGCGCCGCAGCCAGGTCGGAAGCGGCGACCGCTCCGGCAGGATCCGGACCTACAACTGGCCCCAGAACCGGGTGACCGACCACCGCGTCGGCCAGAGTTTCTCCCTGGAGCAGGTCCTGGAGGGGCGCCTGGACCCGATCCTCGAAGCCCTCCTGGAGCAGGAACGGGCCCGCCGCCTGGCCGAACTCTGAGGGCTGCCCCGGGGCGGCCGCCGCCCTAAGCTGCCCGACCGGGCGCCGCGGGCGCCCCCGAAGCCCCGAAGGAGCTGCGATGAGCGACAAGAACGATCCGACCCCCGCTGCCGGCGGCCCCGTGGAGGACCTGGGAAGCGACTTCGAGGTCCTCGAGGACCCTGCGGCCGAGCCCGCCGCGCCGCCGCCCGCCGGCTCCGAGCCTGCCGCGGCTCCGCCTGCCGGCTCCGAGCCCGCCGCCGCCTCGGCAAGGAGCGCCGCCGCCCCGCCGCCGGCGCCAGCGGCCGGAGCCGCCGTGCCCCGGGCCCAGGCGCCCCCGCCGACCAGCCGCGAGTCCTGGGAGAGCCTCGGCCTGGGGCTGGCCCTGGCCGGCCTCCTCGGCCCCTGGCACGCCGAGGGCGTCAACCTGGTCCACGGCCTGCTCCTGGCCTGCACGCTCTGGTGGCTCCTGCGTCACGGCCTGGCGGCGGTCCATCCCTCGCGC
>JALUUN010000150.1 GCA_027021325.1 Planctomycetota bacterium | reverse complement strand
CTCGCGTACACCCCTGAACCGCGTGCTGCCGGCCCTGCTCCTCCTCTGGGGCGGCCTGCGCCTGGCCTTTGCCATGGGGGGCAACCACTCCCTCTTCGAGACCTTCGGCTGGATCGGCGACGCCGTGGAGGGGCAGCCGGGCTCAAACCTCGTCGGCGCCGCTTTCGGCGCCGTCCTGGCCTTCCTGGGCGCGGCCCTGGCTCTGGCTGCCCCGGCGCTGGGGCGGAAGAAGGACGCGGCGGCTCCGGCCGCAGCCGCGCCGGCGGAGGTGGACCAGCAGTTCAGCTGGTCGCTGCTGGCCTACACCTTGATGAGCGTGGGCCTGCTCCTGCCCTGGTCCTCCAGCGGCGAGCGCGGCGCCGACAGCATCGCCGGCGCCCTGACCCTGGTTCTGGCCCTCCTCGTTCTCTGGGCCTCCTGGGCGAGCCTCTGGAAGCTCTGGACGGCGCCGGTCGTCAGCCGCGGCCTGTTCCCGCTGCTCCTCTTCCTGGCACCCCTGGAGGCGCTGATCCTGGGCATTGCCGGCCTGGCCCGGGCCGGGACGGCCCCCGAGGAGGGCATTCTCCTCGAGGCCTGGCCGCGGGGCAGCGTCGTGGACCCGGCCACCGGCGAGAGCGTCGCCCGGGCCGAGCCCTTCCTCGTCTACGGAGGCGGGGCGGTGCTGGTCCTGGCCGGCTCGATCCTGGCCCTGGTCCTTCTCGCCCGCGGTGCCAAGGAGGCCCAGCAGATGATCCAGCAGCGCAAGGCCGAGGAGCTGGCCCGGCGCAAGGCCGCCCGCGAGGCGCGCAAGAAGAAGGGCTCCGGCTCCTGAGGCGGGATGGACCGGGCTTCCCTGGCCGCCGAGGGAGCCCGGGTCCTGGCCCGGGCGGCGGCCGCCGGCCGCGTGGACGCTCCGGACCCCCTGCGCGAGGCCTGGCGGCTCCTGGAGGCGGTGACCGGGATCCCCCTGGGCCGCCTCCAGGCGGACCCCCGGCGGCCGGCGGAGCGGGACGAGCAGGTCCGCTTCCGGGCCGCCCTCCTGCGCCGCGCCCGCGGCGAGCCCCTGGCCTGGATCGCCGGCCGCGCCGCCTTCCACGCCATCGAGGTGGAGTGCGGGCCCGGCGTCCTGGTGCCGCGCCCGGAGTCCGAGCTCCTCGTGGAGCGCCTTCTCGCCTGCCTGTCCTCCGCTCCGGCGCGGATCCTGGACCTGGGGACGGGAAGCGGCTGCCTGCTCCTGGCCCTGCTCCACGCCCGCCCGGCCTGGCAGGGGCTGGGGGTGGACCGGAGCCCGGCCGCCCTGCAGCGGGCCCGCCGGAGCGCCCGTGCCCTGGGCCTCCTGGGGCGGGCCCGCTTCTTCCAGGGGGACTGGGCCGAGGCCCTGGCGGAGGGCGCTTTCGACGGCGCTGTTGCGAACCCGCCCTACGTGGTCCCCGGCGAGCCCCTCGGACCCGGGGTGGCGGAGTGGGAGCCGGACGAGGCCCTGTTCACGCCGCCGCGGGATCCTCTCGCTCCCTACCGGTCCGTGGCCGCCGGGGCCCGCCGGGCCCTGCGGCCCGGGGGATG
>JALUUN010000149.1 GCA_027021325.1 Planctomycetota bacterium | reverse complement strand
ACCCGCAGATCGGCTACCTGACCTCGAGCGAACCCTTGACGAGCCCCTTCGTGGACTGCTTCGAGGTGCTGGCGGTGGAAGCTCTCGACCCGCGCAAGATGAAGGCGGTCCTGCGCAGGCTCCAGGTCGGCCGCCTCCTGATCCGCAAGCGTGGCATCACCGAGCGCCCGCGCACCCTGGAGCAACGCTTCCTCCCCAGGAACGCCGGTGACCAGGAGCTGACCCTCCTGGCGACTCGGATCGGGGACCGCCACATCGGCATCGTCGGACGGCCGGTGGTGCCGGACGAAGAAGACTCATGAAGCGCGCTGGAGCGGCCGCGATCCTGCTCCTCGGCGCGCTCCTGCTCCTGCCCTGGGGGGGGCCGTCCACGGCCGAGGCCGGCCACCTGCGCATCGCCCTCTCCGTCCGGCCTACTTCCTTCGAACCCCTGCACGCGATCTATACCGTCAACCAGGCCCGCTTCCGCCAGGTCTACGAGACCCTGGTCGAGCCCGACTACCGCAGCTCCGAACTGCGCTTCCGCGGGCTCCTTGCCGAGTCCTGGGAGGCGAGCGAGGACCTGCGGACCTGGACCTTCCACCTCCGGCCCGATGCCCGTTTCCACGACCCCGGAGAGCCCCCCCTCTGGCCCGGGGGCAGCCGCCCGGTGACCGCCGCCGACGCCGCCTGGTGCTTCCTCCGGCTTGCGGATGCCTCCATCTCCAGCGTCAGCTGGTTCGCGCTGGAGGATCTGATCGAGGGTCTCGACGCCTTCCACGACGCCACCCGCGAGGGCCGGCGGCCGGGCGTCCGGGATCTCCCCTTCGGCGACCCTGGACTCCAGGTGCCGGGCCTCGAGGTCCTGGACGAGCAGACCCTGCGGATCCACCTGGTCCGCGGCGGCGGCGATCTTCTGCCCCGCCTCGCCAGCGCCTTCTGCGTCCTCTACCCCTGGGAGGCCGTGGCCCGGGGCGACCTGAAAGCCGTGCCCGTGGGTTCCGGTCCCTTCCAGCTGGAGCTTCCCGGTAGCAGCGAGGTGGCGCGCTTCCGCCGCACGCCGGGCTGGCGCGGCCAGGAGGATCTGGGCGAGACCCTGCCCCGGATCGAGCGGCTGACCCTGACCTGGGTCGCCGAGGGCGCGACCCGGACCGGCCTCTTCGAGACCGGCCGCCTCGACCGCCTGGTCCTGGAGCCCGACTCCCTGCACCGCTTCCTGGACGGCGAGGTCCTGCACCCCCGCTGGCAGGAGAAGGGCTACCGGCTCCAGTCCAGTCCCTGGCCGAGCACTTCCATGTTCCTCTTCAACCTCGCCGATCCGGTGCTCGGAGAGTTCCCGGGGGACCCCGAAGGCAACCGCCGCCGCCGGGCCCTGCGGGAGGCCGTGGCCCGGGCCTTCCCCTACGGGCGCTGGCAGTCCATCGTCCGCCTGGGGAGCATGGCGGTCCCGGCGCGGAGTTTCCTCCCGCCGGTCCTGCCGGAGGCCCGGGGCGCCCCGGCGGCGCCGTGGAGAAGCCGCGACCTGGGCGAGGTGGCCCGGCTCCTGGAAGAGGCCGGCTACCCCGGCGGCGAGGGACTTCCGGTCCTGCACATCGATCTCGGCAGCCAGGGCAGCCTGGCGCGGCGCTCCGCCGAGGTCCTGCGCCAGGGATTCCGCGAGGCCGGCATCCCGGTCGAGGTGCGCCTCCACGACTTCCAGGGCCAGCAGGAGCGGATTGCCCGCGGCGAAGCCCAGATCTTCGACCGGGGCTGGCACTTCGACTGGGCCGACGCCTCCAACCTGCTGGCAACCTTCACCGGAGGCCAGGCCTTCGGGGGCTCGAACCGTGCAAACTTCGTGGACGCGGAATACGACCGGCTCTTCGCCGAGTACCTGCGGAGACCGCCGGGGCCGGCACGAACCCGGCTCGCCCACCGCATGCTCGAGATCCTCCACGAACGGATTCCCGGCATCCCCGTGGACCACAGCCGGGTCTGGTTCGTCCTCTCTCCCCGGGTCCAGGGCGTCGCTCCCCACGCCTTCGACCCCTACGCCTTCAAGTACTACCGCCTTCAGGCTCCGGCCGCCGCCGCGGGGGAATGAACGTGGCCCTGGCTCTCCGGATCCTGCGCCGCCTGCTCCTCCTCCTGGCGGGAGTCCTGCTCCTGCTCCACGCCATCTTCGACAGCGGTGCCCTCGGGGATCCGGCCCGCCGCAGCCTGGGCGAACACGCGACCCCGGCCTCCCTCGGGGAATGGCGCCTGCAGATGGGCTGGTACGCCGCTTTCGAACCCCGGGCCGCCCGGCTGCGCCTGCAGGGCGGCGACCGGCTCCTGCGGCTCGGCGGCCAGGACGGAAGCCTGGTCCTGGAAGCGGTCGCCCCGGAGGCCTCGGGCCCGCGCCTCGCTGCCTGGAGCCGCGAGGAACTCCAGACCCGGGAACTCGGCTCCTGGCTCCGGGACCTGCAGGCGGCCCTGCCCGAAGGGAGCGGAGGGCTCCAGGCCGAGGCCCGCAGACCGGAGCTCCCCGCCGCCGGGGTTCTCGACGCCCTGAGCGAGGTTCCCCTCGTCCTCGACCCGCGCCGCCCGGCCCAGGACCTGCCCTGGGCGGAGAGCGTCTCCTCCTGGCGGCGCGCCCTCCGGCAGTCCTGGGCCCTGCTCCGCTTCGATCTCGGCACCTCCCTGCGCAGCGGACGTCCCGTCGCCGCCGAGATCGGCGAGCGCCTGGGCCCGACCCTGGCCCTGGGCCTGCCGGCCTTCCTGGCAACCTCCCTCCTGGCCCTGCTCCTCGGCACCTGGTCCCTGCTCCGGCCGGGCGGCCCCGCGGACCGCGCCCTGGGCCTTGTCTCGGCGGCAGGCCTGTCCCTCAGCGCCGTCACCGTGGCCCTTCTCCTCCAGCGCCTGCTCGGGGTCCGCTGGAACCTCCTGCCGGTCCACGGCTGGGAGGAACCCAGGCTCGGCTCCCTGCTCCTGCCCTGGATCTCCTGGCTCGCCATTGCCCTGGGCCCCGAGTTCCGGCTCGCCCGCGGCCTCCTCGCCCGCGCCTGGCAGGAGCCCTCGATCCTCGCCGCCCGGGCCCGGGGAGCAGGACGGGGACGGACCTTCCTGCGTCACGCCCTGCCCCTGGCGGCGGCGCCGCTGCTCGCTCGCCTCTTCCTGGGTCTTCCCTTCGTCTTTCTCGGCAGCCTCCTCCTGGAGAGCCTCTTCGGCATCCCCGGTCTCGGCGCCTGGGCGGTCCAGGCTGTCCAGGACGGCGACCACGCCGCCCTGCGCAGCCTCGTCTTCCTCTTCACCCTGGTCTGGATCCTGTGCCAGACCCTGGCCGACCTGCTCGGGGCCCGCCTGGATCCCCGGGTACGCCAGGCCCTGGAGGCCGGGAGGGCATCCTGAAGGCGGCACGCTGGATCCTCGGAGCCTACGCCCTCCTGGCCCTCTGGTCCTGGACCGGCGTCGGCCTGGACCCTCCCGAGCGGCAGTGGGTCGGCCTGGAGGGTCTGCCCCCGGGTCTGGAGCACCCCCTCGGGACCGACGCCCTGGGCCGCGACGTTCTCAGCCGCCTCGTCCACGGCACCCGGATCGCCTTCCTCCTGGGCCTCCCCGCGGCCCTGCTCTCGGTCGCCCTCGGCGGCCTCCTGGGGCTGGCCTCCGCCTGGTACCGGGGCCCCGTGGAGGGCGCCTGCGAGTGGCTGGCCGGGGTCGTCGCCGCCGTCCCCGGCCTCGTCCTGCTCCTGGCCCTGGGGCATGTCCTCGGGCCCGGTCTCGGTTCCCTGGTCCTGGCCCTGAGCCTCTCCAGTTGGGTCACGCCCTACCGCCTCGCCCGAGCCGAGGTGCTGCAGGAGCGCGAGGCGGGCTGGGTCCTGGCCGCCCGGGCCACAGGGACGCCGGGACCGGGGATCCTGCGCCGCCACCTCCTGCCCGCCCTCCTCCCCCTCCTCGCCGTCCAGGCCGGGCTCCTCTTCGCCGCCTCCATCCAGGCCGAGGCCCTCCTCGGCTTCCTGGGCCTGGGGCTCGAGGCGGGACAGCCCAGCTGGGGGCGGATCCTCGAGGAATCCCGCCTGGACCTCGAACAGGGTCTCTGGATCCCCTTCGCCGGGGCCTCCCTGGCCATTCTCGGTCTCGTGGCCTCGGTCCAGCGCCTCGCCGAGGCCGGGATCCGAAAAGGGGAAAGGCCCGGCTCCCCCTGAGGGAACCGGGCCTCACCGGGCCGAGCCCTTCGGGAGCGGGCTCAGCCGCCGATCCGGCCGCCGCCGGTACGGCCGCCAGGAGGCGTGCTGCCGCCCTTGGAGCCGGGTCCGGGACGTCCGCCGGGGGTGCCGCCGGGGCGCACCCTGCCGCGCGGCGCCTCACCCCGCGGACCCTCGGTGCGGCCGCCGCGACGGGCCTTCGGGTTCTTCTTGTCCTCGGAGGCGCGGCGGCGCTCGATCCGGTCGGACTTCTCGACCCCCTGCTCGCGGCGATCCTGGACGCGCCGGTGGTCCGCAGGACGGCGGCCGGCTTCACCAGCGGGGCCTCCGCCGGCGCGGCGCTGGCGGATGCGCTCCCGGATGCGCTCCCGGCGGTCGCGGGGATCCTGGTCCCCGGCCTCGGCACCCTGACGACGGGCGCGCCGCTGCTGGACCTTCTCGCGCAGGTTCTCGCGCTTCCGGTCCCGGGCCTCCTGGACTTCTTCGCGGCGCTCGACGCGGGCTTCGACCTTCTCCCGGGCGTTCTCGCGCTTCCGGTCCCGGGCCTCCTGGACCTCTTCGCGGCGCTCGACGCGGGCTTCGACCTTCTCCCGAGCGTTCTCGCGCTTGGTGTCGCGGGCCTCCTGGACCTCCTCGCGCCTCTGGACCCGCTCCCGGACCGTCTCCTTGGCCTTTTCCTTGGCCTTCCCGGTCTGTTCCTGGGCCTTGGGCTGGGGTTCCTGCAGAGCGGAGGCTTCCGGCGCCTGGAGGGCCAGGAGTCCGAGGGTGGCAAGACTGAAGACGAGGATTCTCATGGTGCTGGTGCTGTCGGGCCTGGGGACAGGCGGGTGGCCCCGCCGCTCGGACGGGCATCGAAGGGTATCAACCCGGAGCCTCCGGGCAGGTTCCGACTGCCAGGGAACCGGCGCCAGGAGGCCCGGGCCTCCCCTTTCAGCGCAAGCAGCGGCCGGAACGGGCCCGAACCCGCCGGGTTTTTCCGTCATGACTTACAGAAAATCCCTTCCCAGCGGAAGCGCCCTCCCTCCTCCCGGAAGCGTCCCAGGGGCTCCTCCGGATCGTGGTAGAGGAGGCAGAGCCAGCCTTCCCGGGCCGCCCGCGGGATCCACTCTTCGCGGACCCGCCAGGACTCCGCCGCGCAGAGGTCGTAGGCCATGATCCAGGGCAGCGGGACATGGAGCCGGGTCGGCACGACGTCCGACCAGAAGCAGGCCGTGCCCTCCGCGGTCTCGAGAAGCACCAGGGAGACCCCGTCGCTGTGCCCGCCCACCGGCACCAGACGCAGGCCGGGAGCGATCTCGGCGGCGCCGGGCACCGCCTCCAGGCAGCCGGCGTCCAGGAGCGGCTGCAGATCCTCGACCCGGTAGGAAGCCCGCCGCAGGTGGTCGCGGGCCAGGCAGGCCTGGACCTCCACCTCGGGACACCAGTAGCGGGCCCGGGGGAAGAGCGGCCGGCCGTCCTCCCCCACCGCACCACCGGCATGATCCCAGTGGAGGTGGCTCAGGATGCAGTGGTCGACCTCGGCGAGGTCCACGCCGGCCGCGGCCAGGGACTCCTGGAGGTCGTGGCCGCCGCCGTGGCTGATGTGATAGATGCGCCGCTCCTTCTCCCCCCAGCGCCTCCCCAGGCCCGGCTCCACGACCACGGTCACCCCCTCGCCCTGGAGCAGCCAGGGCGTCGTCGCGAGGGGGATCGTGTGATCCTCGTGGACCGGAGTCTGCCGTTCCCAGAAGACCCGCGGCACGACCCCGAACATCGCCCCGCCGTCGAGGGCGAAGCGGGCGTCGCGCAGGGCGCGCAGGCGCCAGGGGCCGAGGCGGACCTCGCGCGCGGCCACGGGCTCAGCGTCCACGGAAGGCTCGCAGGATGCTGCGCGAGATGATCAGCTTCTGGATCTCGCTGGTCCCCTCGCCGATGGTGCAGAGCTTGGCGTCGCGGTACATGCGCTCCACGGGGTACTCGCGGCTGTAGCCGTTGCCGCCGAAGATCTGGATGGCCTCATAGGTGACACGCATGCTCACCTCCGAAGCGAAGTACTTGGCCATGGAGGCCTCGGTGCCGAAGTCCCGTCCGAGATCCTTGAGGCGGGCGGCGTGGTACACGAGATGGCGGGCGGCGGCGATCTCCGTCGCCATGTCGGCGAGCTTGAAGGCCACCGCCTGGTGGTCGCACAGAGGCTTGTCGAACTGGACCCGCTCCGTGGAGTAGCGGAGGGCCTGTTCGTAGGCGCCCTGGGCGATGCCGACGGCCAGGGCGCCGATCGAGATGCGGCCGCCCTCCAGGGTCTTCATGAAAGTGGCGAAACCCTCGCCTGGAGGGCCCAGGACGTGGTCGTCGGGGACCCGGCAGTCCTGGAACACGAGGTTGACCCAGTCGGAGCCGCGCATCCCGAGCTTGGTCTCCCCGGGCTCGATGGAGAAGCCCGGCGTGTCGCGGTCCACGACGATGGCGATGATGCCCTTGGCGCCGAGGCTGCGGTCGGTCTGAGCGGTGCAGACGAAGGTCCTCGCGTAGGAGCCGTTGGTGATGAAGCACTTGCGGCCCTGGAGGATCCAGTCCTGCCCGTCGCGGGTCGCCGTGGTCCGGGTGCCTCCGGAATCGCTGCCGGCCCCCGGCTCGGTCAGACCGTAGGCGCCCATGGACTCGCCGCTGCACAGCCCCGCCAGGTACTTCTCCTTGAGCGGCTCCCGGCCCCAGGCGTAGATCGGCCAGGTGCCGAGGGAGACATGGGCGGCGAGGGTCAGGGAGGTGCTGGCGCAGACCCGGGCGATCTCCTCGACGGCCAGGATGTAGCTCAGGTTGTCGAGGCCGGCGCCGCCGACCTCCTCGGGGAAGGGGAGCCCGGGGAGTCCGAGCTCGCACATCCCCTTCCAGGCCTCCAGGTTCAGCTTGCAGTTCTCGTCGGCCTCGCGGGCGCCGGGAGCGACGACCTCCTCCGCGAAGCGGCGCACCGTTTCGCGGATCATCTGCTGCTCCTCGCTGAGGTCGAAGTTGGTGGCGAAGCCTTGGGTGGTCTCGGTGCTCATGGCTGGGGGATCTCAGGGGCGGGGCCGGGAGCGGACGTGGTCCTCGATGAAGGCGACAATCTCGGCGGTGGGCGTTCCCGGACCGAAGACCCGGGCGTAGCCCTGCTCCTCGAGAACGCGGGCGTCCTCCAGGGGGATGATGCCGCCGGCGATCAGGAGGACGTGGTCCAACCCGCGCTCGACGAGGAGCTCGCGCACCCGTGGCAGGAGTTCCATGTGGCTGCCGGAAAGAATGCTCAGGCCGATGACCTGCACATCCTCCTGCTCGGCGGCGTCCACGATCTGCTCCGGAGTCCGGTGCAGACCGGTGTAGATCACTTCCATGCCCCGGTCGCGGAGGGCGGCGGCGACCACCTTGGCGCCGCGGTCGTGGCCGTCCAGACCCGGCTTGCCGATGAGGACGCGGATCGGGGCGGCGGCGTTCATGCAGGTTCCTCCGGCTCGTCCGGATCCAGGCGGTTGAAGATGGCTTGGAGCAGACGGCGGGCGAAGGCGTCGGGGCCCTCGCCCCGGGCCAGGGCCTTGCGCACGCCGCGCCGTAGCCTCCGGTTCTCCCAGATGGCTGCCCGCAGGCCCTCGGCCAGGAGCCTCCGCACCCGCATCAGGGCACGCTGCTCCCGCAGGGCCGGCACCCGGCCGCTGGCCATGCCTTCCCGCCGCGTCTCTTCAATGGCACCGGCCAGGGCCTCGATGCCGCGGCCCTCCCGGGCCGAGGCCACGAGGATCCGGGGATTCTCGGGCACGAGCTGACGGTCGGGACCCTCGTCCGGCTCCCGCTGCGCCTGGCGCAGGGCCAGCATCTGCTCGAGTTCGGCGGCCAGGCGCTCGGCCCCGCCCTCGTCGGCCTTGTTCACGACGAAGACGTCGCCGACTTCCATGAGGCCGGCCTTCATGGCCTGGACCCCGTCGCCGCTGGCCGGCGTCAGGACGACGACAGTGACGTCGGCGGCGGCGGCGATGTCCACCTCGGCCTGGCCGACGCCGACCGTCTCCAGGACGATCTCCTCGAAGCCGAAGGCGTCGAGGAGATCGGCGGCGGCGCCCGTGGCCAGGGCCAGGCCGCCCAGGGAGCCGCGGTTCGCCATGCTGCGCACGAAGACGTCGGTCTGCTCCAGGGCCCGGTCCAGGCGCACCCGGTCGCCGAGGAGGGCGCCGCCGCTGAAAGGCGAGGAAGGATCCACCGCCAGGAGTGCGGTCTTGCGGCCCTGCTCGCTCCAGTACCGGGTGAGGCCGTCGACCAGGGTGGACTTGCCTGCCCCCGGCGGCCCGGTGATGCCGGTCCGCCAGGCCTGCCCGGTCCGCGGCTGCAGGAAGTCGAGGAGCGGCGCCGCCCGCGGATCCCCGTTCTCGATCCAGGTGATGGCCCGGGCCAGAGCCCCGCGCCGGCCCTCCTCGATGCCTTCGAGGATCCGTCGCGTGTCCTCCGGGAGGGTCTCGGGGCGGAGCTGGCCTGCGGTCACTGCGCGAGATGGCGGGAGATGACGAGGCGCTGGATGTCCGTCGCCCCCTCGTAGATCTCGGTGATCCGGGCGTCCCGGTAGTAGCGCTCCACCTCGAACTCGGTGGTGTAGCCCGCTCCGCCGTGGATCTGAACGGCGTCCTGGGCCGCACGGTTGCAGGCCTGCGAGGCGAAGAGCTTCGCCATGGAGCACTCCTTGGTACAGCGCGCCCTCTGGTCTCGGAGCCAGGCGGCCCGGTGGACGAGGAGACGGGCGGCCTCGAGCTCCGTCGCCATGTCCGCCAGCTTCCAGGCGATAGCCTGGAAGCGGAAGATGGGTTGTCCGAACTGCTCGCGCTCCTGGGCATACTTCAGGGAATCCTCGAGACAGGCCCGGTGGATGCCCAGGGCCTGGGAGGCGATGCCGATGCGGCCGCCGTCCAGGGTGTCCAGAGCGATCTTGAAGCCCTGGCCCGGATCGCCCAGGACGTCCTCGTCGGGGACGAAGACCTCCTGGAGCAGGATCTCGGTCGTGGAGGAAGCGCGGATGCCGAGCTTCTCCTCCTTCTTGCCGATCTCCAGGCCCGGAGCTCCGGCCGGGATCAGGAAACAGCCGACGTTGCGCCCCTTGCGGCCCCCGGGGTCGGTAATGGCATAGACCACGAACAGGCCGGCGTGGGTGCCGCTCGTGATCCAGGCCTTGGTGCCGTTCAGGACCCAGCCGCCGTCGGTGCGCTTCGCGACGGTCTTCATGGCGGCGGCGTCGGAGCCGCTCTGAGGCTCCGTCAGGCAGTAGGCGCCGAGGAGTTCCCCGCTCGCCAGGCGCGGCAGCCAGCGCGCCTTCTGGTCCTCGGTCCCCCACTTCTGGATCGGCGAGCAGACCAGGGAGTTGTGGACCGAGATCGTGACCCCGGTGGAGGCACACCAGCGGTTGACCTCCTCGAGGAGAATGGCGGCATGGAGATTGCCCAGCCCGGCGCCGCCGTATTCCTCGTCGGTGGTCAGGCCCAGGAAGCCGCTGGCGGCAGCCTCGCGGACCGCCTCCTCCGGGAAGGTCTCCTCGCGGTCCCAGCGGGCGGCGTTGGGTTTGAGGATCCGCTCCGCGTACTCCCGGGCGGAGTCGCGGATCATCTGGTGCTCTTCCGAGAGGCTGAACAGGGCTTCCATGACGGGCAGGCTGGGGACGCAGGGACCGCCCATTGTCGCCTCGCCCGGCTCCGGGGGCCAGGGGCCGCCCGCTCGGACCGCCCGGTAGGAACTCAGGCGAGGTTGTGATAGTCCAGAGCGCAACGCTCCACGGTCCGGCTCTGGAGGTCCCAGATCCGGCAGGCCAGGATATCCCGACCGTAGGTGTGGAGAGTCAGGGCCGCCTGGCCGTGGGGGTTCCAGACCCGGTGAACGTCCCGCTGCGGCGGTTCGATCAGGCAGGTCTCCCCGGCGCCCCGTTCGCAGGTGCCCAGCTCGCGCAGACCGCAGGGGCCCGCTCCGGCATCGCGCTCGAACTCGGTGATCGAGACCCGGCCCTGGAGAACGGCCACGCAGCACCAGGTGCCGTGATCGTGGATGGCCGCGTCGGCCCCGGGCGGCCAGACCATGCTGAGGAGGGTGAAGCCGTAGTCCGGATCGCGGTAGATCAGGTTGCGTCCGTAGGAGCAGCCCTCCCCCACACAGAGCCAGTCGCCGGGAAGCTCGGGCGCCGCGGCGGCAAGCTCCGCGGCCAGAGCGAGCATCGCCGCGGCGCGCTCCTCCCGTCTGCGCCGCTCCCCGATGAGGCCGCGTACACCGTCCACATAGCGTGCCAGGGCGGACGGGGGGTCAGGCCGGGTGAAGCCGCAGGCGGAGGGCGAGGGGCTGGGCATCGGGCACAAGGCAGTCTAGCAGGCCGCGGGGCGGCCGCTGCCCGGCCGGCGCTACGATCCCTCCATGCTGAGGGCCCTGAGCCGCCGTCTCCTCGCCCTCCTGGCCGGCGCCACCCTCGTCGCCCTGGCCGAGGGGCTTCTGGAGCGCGCCTTCCCCGGGCGGGGCTTCGTGCGCGAGCTCATGACTGCGGGCATCCTCGGCAACTGGAGCGTCTGTGTGCCCGTGGCCCTCCTGGGCCTGTTTCTGCGCGGGCCGCGCTGGCGGAGCGAGGGACTCTGGATGCTCCTCGGCATCGGCCTCGCCCTCGGCCCCCTGGCCGCCGACCTCCTCCCGGGCCCGGCCTGGGCGGGACTCCTGGCGGCGCCGCTGGCGGTCCTGCCCCTGGCGCTCCGCTTCGGGCCCTCCCTGGACGCCGCCTTCCGCCTGGCCCCGCTCTTGTGCCTGCCCGGGGCCGTCCTGGTCCTCCTGAGCCCCTTCCTCACCCCCACCGGCATGGCAGAGCGGCGCGCACGCGTGGTCTACACGGGGTCGGAGGCGCCGCCGCCGGGGACACGCCGGCCGGACCTGTACCTGATCTCCGTGGACACCCTCCGGGCCGACGCTGTCCTCGGACCGGAGGCGGCCCCGGTCCCGGTCCTGGACCGCTTGCGCCGGGAAGGCGCCTGGGCGGACTACGCCTGGTCCAGCAGCAACCAGACCCTTCCCGGCCACGTCGGAATGCTGACCGGAGCCGGCTGCCTGGAGCACGGCGTGCGCAGCAACATCGACACTCCCGGCGCCTGGAGTCCGGAGGAACGCCTGCCCTGGATCCAGGAGGTCCTCCAGGCCTCGGGCTACGCCACGGCCGGAGTCGTCACCAACGCCCTGATCGGCCGCGTGAACGGCCTGCAAGCGGGCTTCGACGCCTTCGACGACGGCATCGTCGCCTGGGCACCCGTCGCCCAGGCCCTGGGCCAGGCCATCGCCGACCACACCTGGCTCGGCCACCTCCTCGGCGACAGCCGCCGGGCCCTGTCCCTGGTCCTCGGCAGCACGATCTTCCGCTTGGGGCGCAGCGGCGACCGGCCTCTCGGGGACCAGGTCGTCGAGCGGGTCCTGGAACAGCTCCCGGCCCTGCACGCCGACCCGCGGCGGCCGGCCTTCTACTTCATCCACTTCATGGATCCGCACGCTCCCTACCTGGCTCCGGAGCCTTTCCGCGGGAGCCTGAGCGCCGACTCGCCGGGCATGCCCGAGCCCTTCCGCCCGGGCGGCGACGGCCGCATCGACGAGGGGCTCCTGAAACGCATCGAGGCCGGCCTGCAGGACCCGGATCCCGAGCTGCGGAGCGCGGCACATCAGGCGATCGAGCACGCGCACCGCGTGTACCTGGAAGAGGTGGCCTTCGTGGACCACTGCATCGGGCGCATCCTCGAGGCGATCGAGGCCTCGGGCCGGCCCTCCGTGGTCCTGATCACGGCCGACCACGGCGAGCAGTTCGGCGAGCATGGCTACACCGAGCACGCCGACACCCTGCTGGAAGCGAACCTGCGCGTCCCCTTCATTCTCTGGGGACAGGGCGTCCCCCCTGGACGCCTGGACCGGACGCCGCACCTTGCGGACGCCGCACCGACGCTCCTGGCCCTGGCCGGGCTGCCGCATCCACCCGGCATGAGCGGCCGCCCGGTCCTGGAGCCCGCCCCCGGATCCCGCCCCCACTACGGCTGGGACGACGACGAACTGGCGGTCCGCCAGGAAGGCTGGCTGGCTGTGGATCGCTGGCTCTCGCCCCACGAAGAGCCCGGGCTGAATCGCCTCCGGGGCGAGCCGTCCTGGTGGCGCCTGGGACCGCCGGGCGAGGAACAGTCCGAGGCCGAGGGACCGGCCGGGCTCCGCGAGGCCCTCCGCTCTGGAGCCGCCCGCTCGCGCTACCGGCCGCCGCAGCCGGCCAGCCCGGAGCAGGCAGCGATGCTCGAGCAGATGGGCTACGTCGGTGCCGAGGAGCCCTGAGCCAGCGCCTCAGTCGTAGGCGTAGAAACCCTCCCCGGTCTTCCGGCCCAGTTTGCCCGCTTCGACCATCTTGCGCAGCAGGGGGCAGGCGCGGAACTTCGGATCCCCGAAGTCCCGGTACAGGATGTCGAGGATCTCCACCACCACGTCGATCCCCACGAAATCCGCCAGGGTCAGGGGACCCATCGGGTGGTTCATGCCGAGCTTCATGATGGTGTCGATGTCCTCGCGGGTAGCGATCCCTTCATAGAGGCAGAAGGCGGCCTCGTTGATCATGGGCATGAGCACCCGGTTGGAGACGAAACCGGCGTAGTCGCGGGCGACGCCAACCGTCTTGCCCAGGCCCTCGGCGATGCGCACGGTCTCGGCCAGGGTCTCGTCGCTGGTCCGGTTTCCGCGGATCACCTCGACCAGCTTCATGATCGGGACCGGATTCATGAAGTGCATGCCGATCACCTTCTCCGGCCGGCCGGTGGCTGCGGCCAGGCGTGTGATCGGGATGCTTGAGGTGTTCGAGGCCAGAATCGCCCCTGAGGGGGCGTGCTTGTCCAGCTGCTCGAAGATGCCGCGCTTGACGTCCTCGCGTTCAAAGACCGCTTCGACGGCGATCCGGACCTCGCCCACGGCGCCGGCCAGGTCGGTGGTCGGCTGGATCCGCCCCAGGATCTCCTCGCTCTGCTCTGCGCTGAGCTTCTCCTTGCGCACGAAACGCTCCAGGGACCGGCGGATGGTGCTCATGCCGCGCTCCAGGGCCTCCTCGTTCAGGTCCACGAGGTTCACGGAATGGCCGTGCATGGCGAAGGTCTGGGCGATGCCGTTGCCCATGGTGCCGGCGCCGATGACGGCGACGCGGAGGGAATCGCTCATGAAGGGTTCTCCTGTCGGTCCGGGCGGCCGCGGCCGCCCACGGGGCTAGCAGAGTTCCACGGAGAGGGCCACGGCGTTGCCGCCGCCGAGGCACAGGGTCGCCAGGCCGGTGCGGCCGCCGGTCCGGCGCAGGGCGTAGAGAAGCGTGGTGAGGATCCGGGCTCCGCTGGCACCGATGGGGTGCCCCAGGGCCACCGCCCCGCCGTGGATGTTGACCCGCTCGGGGTCGAGTTCCAGGGTCTTGAGGAGGGAGCAGGCGCCGGAGGCGAAGGCCTCGTTGATCTCGATCAGGTCGAAGTCCCGGCGCGAGAGCCCGCTGCGCTTCTCCAGGTTCTCGACCGCCGCCTTGGGGGCCATCATCACCCACTCCGGGGCCATGCCTCCGGCGGCGTAGGCCGTGATCCGGGCCAGGGGCTCGGCCCCGAGCTCGCGCACCTGCTCCCCGCCGGCCAGGACCAGGGCCGAGGCGCCATCGCTGATCTGGGAGGCGTTGCCGGCGGTGACACTGCCCTCCGCGGTGAAGGCCGGGCGCAGGCGCGCCAGGCTCTCCAGGCTGGCGTCGGAGCGCACGCCCTCGTCGCGCCGCAGCTCCACGGGATCGCCCTTGCGCTGGGGAACCTGGACCGGGAAGGTCTCGTCGTCGAACCAGCCGCTCTCCCAGGCGCGGGCGGCTCGCTGGTGTGACTCCACGGCGAAGGCGTCCTGCTGCTCGCGGCTGATGCCGTACTCGCGGGCCACGAGCTCGCCGGTCATCCCCATGTGCTGGTCGGAGTAGATGTCCCACAACCCGTCGTGGACCATGGCGTCCACGAGCTTCACGTCGCCGAGACGCGCTCCGGTGCGCGCCGAGGGCACGAGGTAGGGCGCCCGGCTCATGGACTCCATGCCTCCGCACACCACGACCCCGGCGTCGCCGGCGCGAATCGCCTGGGCGCCGAGCATGACCGCCTTGAGGCCGGAGCCGCAGACCTTGTTGACGGTAAAGGGAGGAACCTCGTCCGGGATGCCCGCGCCCCGGGCCGCCTGGCGCGCCGGGTTCTGGCCGACTCCCGCCTGGAGGACGTTCCCCAGGATCACCTCGTCCACCCGGCCGGCCTCGACCGAAGCCCGCTGCAAGGCCTCGCGGACCGCCAGGGCGCCGAGTTCGGGGGCGCGGAAGCCGGACAGGCCGCCGAGGAAGCGGCCGATGGGCGTACGGCAGGCAGAGAGGATGTAGACCTCGGTCATGGGGCGCGCAGGGGATCCTCCTCGGGCTTCCCGGCCAGGGGGGCCGGGCCCTCGGAGCCGGGAATTCTAGCGGCGCCCCGTCAGCCCCGCCTCAGACGGCGGGGGCACGATCCTGGCGGGCCTCGCTCCCGGCGCCCCTGGTGCCGCCCTGGAGGGCCGGGCGGAAGCGCAGGAGCGCGCTGCCCATGGCGAAACCTGCGCCGAAGACCGTGACCAGGATCGGGTCGCCGTCCTGGAGCCGCTGCCGGCGGACCGCCCGGGCCAGGGTCGCCGGCGCACC